>CAINDP010000163.1 GCA_903847405.1 uncultured Myxococcales bacterium
GCCGACGCCGTTGTCCGCGCCGAGGGTCGTGCCCCGGGTGCGGATGAAGTCGCCGTCCACCCACGCGGGGATCGGGTCCTTCAGGAAGTCGTGGGTCACGTTCGAGTTCTTTTCGCACACGATGTCCAGGTGGCCCTGGAGAACCACCGTGGGCGCGTTCTCGTGGCCGGGGGTCGCGGGGACGCAGACCACCACGTTCCCGACGGCGTCCACGCGGGAGTCCAGCCCGTTCTCGCGGGCGACGGACAGGACGTACTCGCGTGCAGCGGCCTCGTTGCCGGATCCGCGCGGGATGGCGATGAGGGCCGCGAAGTGACGAAACAGCAGCGTGGGCTCGAGGTCACGGATTTCGATGGACATGACGCCTCCCTGAAGTGTGGGGCCGGATCGTGCCGGGAGGATAGCATCCCCCCCGGGAATCGGCCAGCCGCAAACGGCCCGCAACGCGTCCGGCAGGGCTGCAAACCTTGCGTCGGGACGCCGAACAACGCTATCCTCGGCGCGGAGCAAACGTTTGGATCCCGTCCGGTGCGACCCGGGCGTCATGGAGGACGGAACGATGAGGAATCACGGCATTCCCGGAGGCCGGCGGTGGGGGGCGGGGCTTGCCTGCTGCGCCCTTCTGGCCATCGGCTGTGCACCGGGCCTGCAGGCCCATTGGCAGGGGACCGGGGAGCGGGGCGAGGCCCGGTTCTTCCAGTTCGCCATCGACCTGCAGTCGAAGGTGCCGACGGCGCTGTGGGTCGGGGATCGCGGCGCGGAAACACGCCTGGCGGTCTGCGCCCTGGCGGTGTCCGAGGACGGCGTGGTGGAATTCCGGATGGATCCGGACACACCGGCCTTGAACTGCGATGACCTGAAGCGTCCCCTGACGTTCAAGGGGTCCTTCGGCCGGGACGTGCTGGCCGGTTCGGTCCAGGACGCCGCCGGTGCGGCCGTCGGCCGCTTCCGGGCGTTCCGGGTACGGTAGTAGGCGCGCGGTTCGAAGGGGTCCCAGCGGAGGGCGACGTGGCCACGTTGAAGTTCGTCAACGAGCAGGGCGAGGACGAGATCCTCCGATTCGGGCCCGAACGCCCGTCGATCCTGGTCGGCCGGAACAAGGAATGCGACCTGCGGACCAGGAACAACACCGTGTCGCGGTTGCACGCCCGGTTCCAGTGGGCGGGCGGGCGGTACACGGTGATGGACCTGGAAAGCGCCAACGGCACCTGGTACCACAAACGACGCATCGAGGAAGTCGACATCGAGGATGGCGAGTCGGTGTTCGTCGGCAGCCTGCCGGTCGAGTTCCGCCTGGACGACGCGGACCGGGTCTACCTCGGCTCGACGGAAATGGAGCCTCCCCCCGTTCCCGCACCGGCGGATGAGGGGCGACGTCCGACCGCCGGGTACGATTCGATGCCCGTCCAGGCTGCGGAGGTCCCCCCGGCTCCTCCCGCCCCCGCGCCCTCCGTCGTCCAGACCGCGGCCTACGAAGGGGTGATTCCCCTGGCGTCCTCCGCCGCGTCCCCGGCCGTCGAATCGCCCGAGGTCGAGTCCGTTTCGTTCGCTGACGAAGCGGAGGAGGTGCCTGCTTCGCCGGCGACCCAGGCAGGCGCCGCGGTCCCCACCTTTGATCCTCCCGAGGCGAACGCCTGGCGGGCCCCGCGGGACGAGGAGCGGGAGGCGCGGGTCGGGGTCCTGGAGGCCGAACTTGCGGGGCGTGACGAGCGCATGCGGCAACTGGGCGCCCAGGTGGAGGACCTTTCCCGGATGGTGGCCCGCTACCAGTCCGAGGCCGCCTCGGCCGACACGATGCGGGTCGAGCGGGACGAGGCGCTGGCCCGGATCGCCGGACTGGAAGGGCGGATCCGCGGACTGGAAGTGCAGGCGGACGACCTGCGGCGGGAGGTGATCCCGGCCGAGGCTCGGGGCGCCCTGGAATCCGCGGCCGTCGACGTGCCGCTGCTGCGGTTCCGGGTGGCGGACCTCGAGGCCCTTCTGGCCGAGGCCGAACTGCGCGTGCAGGAGTCGGATGTGCGCGCGCAGGGGGCGGATATGCGCGCGCAGGAATCCGACGCGAAACGGGCCGAGGCCGAGCGGAAGGCCGCGGAACCGGTCGCTCCTCCGGCGGCGGCCATCCCCGTGGTCGACGAGGACGCGCACGCCCGGGAACTGGCTGCTGCCGCTGCCGAGGCCGAGGTCCTGGCGGCGCAGGTCCGGGCCCTGGGGGACGAGGTGGCCGAACTGAAGGCCGCCAACCGGTCCTACCTGAAGAAGATGTCGCGGTTGCTGGAGGAGAACGTGGCCCTGCAGACCGCGGCTGCCGCGGCCGCCGCGGAGGCCCAGGCTGCCGTCGAGGCCCCCGCCCCGCCGCCCGTCGCCCCGCCGCCGGCCGCCCCGCCGCCTGCCGCGGAAATCCCGGCCGAATTGAAGGAGTCGGTCGCGCGGATCAACGACGCGATCTCCAGCTTCCGGACCGGCCTGGACGTCCTGGGCGGGCTGCTCCCCGAGATCCTGGACAGGATTCCGGCCGCCGACGGCGACGACACGCGCGAGCAGGTCGCCGCCGCCCTGGAGGATCTGGGGCAGATGGCGAAGGACCTGAAGGTCGAGGCCGTGAAGGCCCGCAAGCACCTGTGACCCTGGGAGGAACCGGATGGAACATGCCCCCGTCCCCCGTCCTGTCGTCGGTTCCCCGCTGCACCTCGTCGTGCTGCGGGACCAGAACGTCGAGGTGCTGCCGTCCGTCCTGCGGTTCGACCGCGGGCGAGGCCTGATCGTCGAGGCCGACGCGGTGCCGCCCGCCCCCTTCCACAAGGGGGACCGGGTGCTGCTGGCGTATTCGGTCGACGACGGCCTGTATGCCCTGCGGGGCGTCCTGGCCGAGGTCCTGGCCCCGACCCGGATCTACGTGATCCCCGGGGCGGCCCCCGTGATGATGGAAAAGCGCGAGTACATCCGGGCGATCGTGCCCATCGAATCCGCGCTGGTGGTCGGCCAGCGGGCACCGGCGGCCGGCCGGGCCCTGACGGAGACCTCGGTGGAACTGAGCGCCTCGGGGTTCCGGTGGTTCGGCCACGTGGCTGCCGTGGCGGGCGATCGCTCGTGGCTCTGCCTGCGGTTTCCCGGCGGCGACGGGACCCGCGTGGACGTCCGGTCCACGGTGGTGCGTGCCGAACCCTGTGGCGACTCGTTCGAGGTCGCCGGGCACTTCGACGACATCCTCCCGGAGGTCCGGGAGGCCATCCTCGACCTCGTGTTCCGCCGCCGCCTGTCGGACCTGGGAATCCAGGCCGGACGTTCCTGGAACGACGACGCCTGACACCCCTGCGCGCACCTCCCACGACGCTTGCACACGGTTTCCCTTGCCACGACGGGCGGACCGGGCGGGGAAATTGCACTGGATGCCGGTTGGCTTCATCATTCGGCCGTCCGCCCCGGGGGGAGCGGGCCCGTTGCGGAGGGGGGCATGCGCGTCGTCGTCAAGTTCGGTGGAACGTCCGTCCGGTCGCCCGCCCGGGTGCGCCTGGCCGCGAAGAACCTGGCCGCCATCCGGGCCGCGGGACACGAGGTCCTGGTCGTGGTGTCGGCGATGGGCGATGCCACCAACCGCCTGATGCGCCTGGGCCGCAAGGCCTCGCCCGAGGCTCCGGTCGACCAGAACTTCCTGCGCCTGTTGGCAACCGGTGAAACGACCAGCGCGAACCTTCTGGCCATGGCCCTCTGCGCCGAAGGGTGCCCCGCGACCGCCATCGGGTTCGACCATGCGGAGTTCCCGCTGGTCGCCCTGTCCGGGCAGGCCGATTCCCAGACCCTGTCCACGGGCAAGGTGAACGACCTGGTCGAGGTCCGCCTGGACGAGCGCGCCTCCCGGAGCCGCTTCGCGAAGGTCGTTGATCCGATGCTGGCCGGCGGGACGATTCCCGTGTTCCCGGGCTTCTTCGTTCGGGACGACGACGGGTACCTGGTGACGCTGGGCCGGGGCGGCAGCGACGTGTCGGGCTTCCTGGTCGGCCGCTTCTCCCGCGCCGACGAGGTCGTGATCGTCACCGACGTCCGGGGCGTGCTGACCGCGGACCCGCGGGTCGTCCCGGAATCGACGGTCGTGGCCGAAATGGATGCCGGGCTGATGTCGGCCGTGGCCCAGCGGGGCGCCCAGGTGCTGCACCCGAACGCGCTGCGCTACAAGCCGGAATCGGTGACCGCCCGCGTGGTGCACTTCACGGACCTGGGGAAGATGGCGGAGGGCACGCGGATCACCGGGGCCGCGACGACCCAGTTGTCGGTCCACCCGCGCGCGCTGACGCTGTACCTTCTGTTCGGGCACGGGATCTCCGCGCGCCTGGGCATCCTGGCCCGCGTGGGCGAGTTCGCGTCCAGCCGCGGCCTGGCCATCCACAGCCTGACGTCGTCGGACACGGTGATCGGCCTGTATGTCGAGGAGACCGTGGGCCACTCCCTGGCCGTGGACCTGCACCGCCAGTTCGTCGGGCCGGGACTGGACTTCGAGGAACTGGTGGTGACGCGGAACGTGGCCGAAGTGCGGCTGACGAACCCGGCCTTCGTGAACACGCAGGGCGTCATCCACGTCGTGTCGGAGGCGCTGCATCGCGCCGGCCTGGGCATCGTCGAGATGGTCACCAGCCACGCCGACGTCGTGGTGTACTGCAACTTCGACCAGGCGGAGCGGGTCAGGAGCGTCCTGGCCGAGCGCCTGGGGATCGTGACGGGGACGGGACGCGCGGCGGGCCGCGCTCGCAAGGGAGGGTGACGTGGACTATTTCCACCGGAACGGCGGCGAACTGTGGTGCGAGGACGTGCCCGTCCGCGACCTGGCCAGACGCTTCGGGACGCCGCTGTACGTCTACTCCCGCCGGACCTTCGTCGAGCACTTCCAGAAGCTGGACGCCGCCTTCGTGGACGTGCCCCACGTCATCTGCTTTTCGGTGAAGTCGAACGGCAACCTGGGCATCCTGCGGACGCTGGCGGCCCTGGGCGCCGGCGCGGACGTCGTGTCCGGCGGCGAACTGCACAAGGCGCTGCTGGCCGGGATCCCGGCCGACCGCATCGTTTACTCGGGCGTCGGGAAGACGCGCGGGGAACTGGAACTGGCGGTCACGTCGGGCATCCGGTCGGTCAACATCGAAAACGTCGAGGAGCTGCGGGTGCTGTCCGAGGTGGCCGTCGCCCTGGGCCGCCGGCAGGAATGCGCCCTGCGGGTGAACCCCGACGTGGACGCCCACACCCACGAGTACCTGACCACCGGCCGCAAGGAAAACAAGTTCGGCATCGCCCTGGCGGACGCCGTGCCCGCGGCCCGCATCGCCGCGGCGCTGCCCGGGATCGCGCTGACGGGCCTGGACATGCACATCGGGTCGCAGATCCTGTCGCCGGTGCCGTACCGGATGGCCCTGGAGCAGGTCCGAGGTGTCGTCGCCGACCTGCGCGCGGAGGGGTGCGACATCCGCCACCTGGACATCGGCGGCGGGCTGGCGGTGCGCTATGACCGCGAGGACCCGATGACGGCCGACCAGTTCCACGACGAGATCATCTCGCTGGTCCGGAACCTGGGCGTGGACCTGGTCCTGGAGCCCGGGCGCTTCATCATCGGCCCCGCGGGCATCCTGGTGGGCGAGGTGCAGTTCATCAAGGAGGCGGGCGGCAAGCGGTTCGTGATCCTGGACGCGGGCATGAACGACCTGATCCGCCCGTCGCTGTATGGTGCGCACCATCGCGTCGAGCCGGTGGTGGACGGGGCGGGCGCGCCCGTGCTGACGGACGTGGTCGGGCCGGTGTGCGAGTCCGGCGACTTCCTGGGCAAGGACCGCCAGTTGGCGCCCCTGCAGCGCGGCGACCTCGTGGCGGTCTTCACGGCCGGTGCCTACGGGTTCGCGATGTCCTCGAACTACAACCAGCGCCCCCGGGCCGCGGAGATCCTGGTGGACGGCGCGCAGGCCTCGGTGATCCGGCGCCGCGAGACCTTCGACGATCTGGTGCGGGCGGAAGTGGACCTGTAGGCGGGGGCTACTCGCTGAGGTTCGCCAGGGCGGCGGCGGGCATGTCCCCGCTCATGAAATCCATCAGCAACTGGCGCTGGATCGTGGACAGGCGGAAGAACTTCAATCCCATGCCGGCCGGCCTGCCCTGCGTTTCGCGCGGGTTCAGCCAGATCACCTTCGCCGACACCTTGAAGGACACACCCTCGTCCTCGATCACGCACTTCGCCTCCAGCAGCGTGTCGATCGGCAGCAGCGACTCGGTCTTGATGAAGAGGCCGCCGCGGGACAGGCTGAGTTCCAGCCCCTCGTAGAACTGCACGCCCGTCGTGAAGTCGATCTGGACCGGCACGGGAGCGCCGGGATCGACCTTCCGATCGGTGATGGTCAGTTTCGGCCGCCGGGGCGCCTCGGCCTTCAGGAAGACCTCGCGGTAGCCCCGCAGCTCCTTCACCTTCGCCGCGACCACGGGATCGCCCTTGCCGTAGGGGCTTGCCGCTTCCTCCTCGACCTTCTTCAACGCCCGCAGGCAATCGAAGAACCCGGTGACATGGGTCGAGGGGCGGGACGCGTCGTTCGGAGTGCCGTTGGTGGTGTCAGCCATGAACGCAGTTCCTCCCACCGTTCTTTGCCGCGTAAAGGTTCTTGTCCGCCGCCTTCACCAGGTCGGCCGGGATCCGGTGCTCGTCACGGTTCAGTTCGGCGATCCCGATGCTGACGGTGATCCGGATGGCGCGGCCCTCGAACAGGACCGGGTGCTCCTCGATCATTTTTCGCAGGGTTTCAGCCAGTTCCCGGGCCCCCGCCGCATCGGTTTCCGGCAGCGCGACCACGAATTCCTCGCCCCCGAACCGCGCGAACATCTCCTCG
This sequence comes from uncultured Myxococcales bacterium, assembly GCA_903847405.1. Lineage (GTDB taxonomy): Bacteria > Myxococcota_A > UBA9042 > DTJE01 > DTJE01 > CAIZWN01. The sequence goes on from CAINDP010000163.1 coordinate 6,849, forward strand.
CGCCGGACCCGCGGACGGACGACGGCGGCCATCTCGCGCAGGACCAGGTCGCCCGTCAGGTGTCCGTAGGTGTCGTTGACGTCCTTGAAGTGGTCGATGTCGATCATCAGCAGCGCCAGGTTCCGGCCGTAGCGCCGGGCGCGCGACATCTCCTTGTCCAGGAAGTCGTCCAGGGCGCGCTTGTTGGCGACCTGCGTCAGGCCGTCCGTGACGGCCATGCGGTAGATTTCCTCGTAGTACGCGGCCTCGATGTTGTCGCCCGTCAGGTACTTGAAGATCGTGTCGCCGATCTTGATGAAGGCGCCGCTTTCCAGGGCGGCCCGCGGCGTCACGGGCACGTCGTTGACGTAGGTGCCGTTCGTGCTGTTGAGGTCGACGATGGAGCGCACGTCCCGGAACCGCTCGATGCGGGCGTGGCGCCGGGACACCGAGTCCGAGTCCAGGACGATGGTGCTGTCCGGGTCGCGGCCGATGGTGATTTCGTCTTCGTACAGGTCGGTCTTGCGGCCGATTTTCGCCCCGTAGATTTCCACCAGGCACTCGGTGCCCAGGGGCGTGCCCGCCAGCATCTGCCGGATGGTGGTGATCCGGGTCGGCCTGTCGTCGCTCATGGCCCTCTTGCCTGGCGCGGGTGACCGGGTCGGGCTGCGCCAACGCCGGTCCGCGACAACTTTAGTGGAAAGCCGCCGCAAGGGCAACGCTGCCGCGAGTCAGGTGGCCTTGTTCGTTGGGGCGCCACCGGCCGTCGGCCTGCGGGTCGAGGGTTCCAGCCAGACGATGAGGGCGCACATCACGATCTCGGCCGTGGCCAGGGTCGTGAACTCGCCGATGTCGGCGATGATGCCGAACGATTGCAGCGCCATGTTGGTGGACGTGATCAGCGACGCATAGCCCAGGATGGTCGTGGCGGACGACAGCACGACCGCGGGGCCCGTGGACCGCAGCACGTGGGCCATGCTGCTGGGTCCCTCCAGCCGGTAGCGGCTGAAGATGTTGGCGCCGTAATCCACGCTGATCCCCAGGGTGATCGGGATGACCACGAAGTTCAGGAAGTTCATCTTCAGGTCGAACAGCGCCGCGAACCCGATCATCCAGACCGTGCCCACGATCGCCGCCATCAGGATGACCCCGATGCCCGTGATGGAACGGTACGCGACGATCAGCAGCAGGAACACGCCCAGCGCGGCCGCGATGGTGACGACCACGCCGTCCCGGAGGATGGCGTCGATCATGTCCGCGAACACCATCGCCTGGCCCGAGGCCGTCAGTTCCACGCCGTCGACCTTCACGGTCCGGAGGTACTTCGCGTACTTCAGCAGGAACTTGCCGTCCAGCAGGCTTTCGCCCTCCGCGCGGTACACGAACAGGATCCGGCCCCGGATGCCGCTGGCTTCGGTGAACTGCCGCGCCATGACCTCCGGGATGTCCTCCAGGCCCAGGAGCCGCAGGCGCTCGGGCGGGCGGTACGTTTCCAGGTCCTTCTGCTGGTCCTTGGGCAGGAAGTCGATCTTCTTGTCGATCAGCCGACGGATGTCCGCCAGGACGGCCAGTTTTTCGGCCTGGTCCTTGGGCAGGAGGTCCTGCAGCGTCTTCACTTCACGGACCACGGCCTTGGACCCGGGCGATTCCAGGATGGCCTTGCGGACCCGATCGGCGTCGTTGGGGTCGTCGATGATGACGGGTGTCGGCGACGAGGCCAGCGTGAAGATCTTGTCCACCTTCTTGGACAGCCGGGCCGATCCGCGCTCGGCGCCCTCGCGGTTGCGCAGGTTGTGGAAGTCGTACTCGAAGGGGTCGAAGGCGTACGGGATGGTGACGATGATGGACGCCGCCGTCATGACCATCGCGAACACCAGGATCCACCGCGGGTGCCGGGTGACCAGGTGGCCCACGAAGTTCGCGATGGGGTGCTTTTCCGATTCCTTGTGGACGGTCAAGGGCTTGCGGCCGTGCATCCACACGATCAGCGCCGGGCCGACCAGGAACGTCGCCAGCCAGCACAGGATCATGCCGCTGCCGCCGATGATGCCGAACTGCCGGAAGCCCCGGAAGCCCGCCAGGACCAGGGAGCCGTAAGCGATTGCGGCAGCGGCTGCGGCGACGGCGGTGCCCTGGACCGTGCCCCGGACCGCCTGCCGCAGCGACTCCTCGTGGTGTTCCGGGCCCCGGTGGTGGATTTCCTCGAAGAACCGGGCCGCCAGCATGATCATGAAGTTGATGCCGTTGCCCGCGACGATCGACGTCAGGAAGGCCGTGGCCGTGTTCAGGTAGCCGATGAAGATCTGGGCGACCGCCATGGAGGCCGCGACGCCCATCAGCATGGGCGTCCCGATCAGGACCACCGACCGCAGCGTGCGGTAGTACAGGACGATGACGCCCAGGATCAGGAACAGGCACAGGATCCCGACGAACTCGGCGTCGGACGCCAGGGCGTCCCGTTCCTCCAGGCCCGTCTTGATGTCGCCGGTCAGGCCGACCGTCATGTCCGCGTGGTACTTGGTCGGCTCCAGCGCCGCGATTTCCTTCTCGACGTCGGCGACCAGTTTTTCGTTGTTGGCGAAGTTGCTGGAGCCCGACGGCGGGCTGACGAACATCGCCAGCATCGACCGGTCCTCGTTCAGGTAGTACCCGCCCGGGTACTTGTCCTGCTCCTTCGACTTGGACTCGTACTTCGCCTTCAGTTCGTCGATCTTCAGGTCGGTCTTGGGCTTCGGGGTGTCATCCACCGACTCGAAGGCGTTCTGCTCGGTTTCTTCCTTGATGCGTTTGTCCAGGCGGTCCCGGAAGTCCGCCAGGTCCGGGAGGTCGGCATACAGGAACTTGTTGTCGCCGTAGAAGTCCCGGAGGGCCTGGATGTTGTAGTCGATCGACCGGATCCGCTCCGGCGGGAACGTCTTCAGGCGGGCCACCAGCGCCTCGGCGAAGCGCTTCGACGCTTCGACGTCCGGCGACTCGATCGCGATCGTCAGGGTCGAGTAGGAGGCGACGCGGTTCTTGAGGCGTTCGAGGTTCACCACCGACGGGGAGTCGGTCGGCAGCAGTTCGATGAAGTCCGACTTCAGTTCCAGTCGCGTCGCCAGCAGGATGCACACGCCGACGACGACGGTCGCGACGGCCAGGATGGTTCGGGGACGACGGACCGAAAAGCGGGTCCAGCGGTCCAGGATGGCGAACAGGCGACGATTCATTCGTCACGCTCCAGGCAATGGTGGTCGCAGGGCGCGATGGAAGAAGGGCGGCCCCCCCGCGCCGGGCCGCGGCAGTCTATCACGGGAGGGTGATGAACTCCTCGGCGACCAGGCCAAAACCCCCCAGACCCGAAAACTTCTTCGGATGGTTGGTGATGATCCGCAGGCGCCGGGCACCCAGCGCCCGGAGGATCTGCGCGCCCAGGCCGAAATCCCGGAAGGTCATCCGGGAGTCCTGGCGGACGGCCTCGGGGAGGGACTGGACCGGGTCCAGTTCCGACGCCACGCGGGCCAGGGAGGCCAGCAGATCCGAGCCCGTTTCCTCGCGGTTCAGGTACAGGAACACGCCGTGGCCCTCGGCGCTGATCCGCTGCAGGGCGTGCTCGACGTCGGCGTGCCCGCGGCCCGTCGGGAACTCGAAGGTGTCGCCGGGGAAGTTGGCGCGATGGACGCGGACCAGCACCGGCGAATCGGGGGTGATGTCGCCCAGGACCAGCGCCAGGTGGGCGCGGTCGTCGAACTCGCTCTGGAACGCCCGGACCCGGAAGTCGCCGAAGTCCGTCGGCAGGTCGGCAGAGGCCACCTCGCGGACCAGGGTTTCGGTGCGCAGCCGGAACGCGACGATGTCGGCGACGCTGCATACCGGGAGGTCGTATTCGGCGCCGAACACCATCAGTTCGGGCAGGCGCATCATCGAGCCGTCGTCCTTCAGGATTTCGCAGATGACGCCCGCCGGAGGCAGCCCCGCCAGGCGCGCCAGATCCACGGATCCCTCGGTCTGGCCTGTGCGGGCCAGGACGCCCCCGGGCACGGCCCGCAGCGGGAACACCGACCCGGGGGTGACGAAGTCCTTGAGCCCGACGCCGGGCTCGATCATGCGGTGGATCGTGGTGGCGCGATCCGCGGCCGAAATGCCCGTGCGCACGCCCTCGCGGGCATCCACGCTGATGGTGAAGGCGGTGCCGTAGGGGGCGGTGTTGCGGCGGGTCATGGGCTCGAAGCCCAGCGCGTCGCACAGGTCGGGCGCCAGCGCGGCGCAGATCAGCCCCCGGGCCTTCCGGGCCATGAACGCGATCTGCTCGGCGGTGATGTGGCAGTTCACCGCCACCAGGTCGCCCTCGTTTTCGCGATCCTCGTCGTCCACGAGGATGACCATCCGTCCCTGCCGCAGGCGGTCCAGGGCCTCCTCGATCGTCGCCAGCATCTCGACACTCCTTCCCGGGGGCCTCAGGCCCCCGCCTTCGGGGCGCGCTCCTTCGCGATCGCCACCAGGTCCGCCAGGACCTGCAGCGCCTCGATGGGCGCCATCCGGTCGGGCGTGAGGCCCGCCAGACGTTCAATCAGGGGATCCGGCGGCTGGACCGCCACCGCCATCCCGAACATGTCCAGTTGGGCCGTCGCCGCGTGGCGTGCCGCCGCCCCCTTTCGCGCCCGCGCCAGGACGGGCTGTCCCGTGACGTCCAGTTCGACGGCCTCCAGGTTCGCCAGGACCTCCCGGGCCCGGACGATGACCTCGGGCGGCAGGCCGGCCAGGCGCGCCACCTGGATGCCATACGACTTGCTGGCCGGTCCGTCCACCAGTTTGCGCAGGAACAGCACCTCGCCGCCCCATTCCTTCACCGCGATGGACTGGTTCCGGGTCCGCGGGACCGTCCGGACCAGGTCGGTCAGTTCGTGGTAGTGCGTCGCGAACAGCGTGCGGCAGCCGATGCGGTACTGGACGTGCTCGGCCACGGCCCAGGCGATCGCCACGCCGTCGAAGGTGGACGTCCCGCGGCCGATCTCGTCCAGGACGACCAGGCTGCGATCGGTGGCCCGGGCCAGCATTTCAGCGGCCTCGCTCATTTCCACCATGAACGTGCTGCGGCCGGCGGCCAGATCGTCCATCGCGCCGACGCGGGTCCAGATGGCGTCGACGACGCCGATGTGGGCGGCACGCGCAGGCACGAACGAACCCATCTGGGCCAGGAGGACCGCGATGGCCACCTGCCGCATCACGGTGGACTTGCCCGCCATGTTCGGGCCGGTCAGCAGGCTCAGCGTGATCGTCACCCCGTCCATCTCGAAGTCGTTGGGGACGAAGGTGCCGGTGGGCAGCGAGGCCTCCACGATCGGGTGGCGGGCCTCCCGCAGGATCAGGGCGCGTCCGTCGTCGACCTCGGGGCGGCACCAGCCGTGGGTCGCCGCGATTTCGGCGAAGTTCGCCAGGACGTCGACGCCGGCCAGGGCGTCCGCCATGGCCTGGAACGACTCCCGGGCGTCCATCACGAACCCGCGCCAGGTCTCGAAGCGCTGCAGTTGCAGTTCCTTCGAGCGCTCGTCGGCGGTCGAAACCTGGTCCTCCAGGCGCTGCAGTTCCGGGGTGGTATAGCGTTCCGCGCCGGCCAGGGTCTGGCGGCGCTGGTAGTCGGGGGGGGCCTTGCTGGCCTGCAGGCGCGTGACCTCGATGGTGTACCCGAAGACCCGGTTGTACCGGATGCGCAGGGTCGGGATGCCCGTGCGCTCGCGCTCGCCGGCCTCGTAGTTCGCGATGTACTGGCGGCCGTTTTCCGCCATGTCCAGGGCCTCGTCCAGTTCCGCGGACACGCCGCGCCGCACCATGCCGCCGTCCTTGATGGCGGGCGGCGGGTCGGGGACGAAGGTGGCCTCGATGCCGGCGGCCAGGTCGGCGACACCCTGGGGCACCGCGGCCAGACCCGACAGGGCAGGGTGGCCGGTCGCTTCCAGGGCGATCGCCGCAGCCTGCAGGGCGCGCGCGCCCCGGGCCATCGCGTTCAGGTCCCGGGCGCTGCCGCCGCCGCCGGCCAGGCGGGTCAGGACGCGCTCGACGTCGGGGAGCCCCGACAGGGCGTCGCGGACGGTGGCCCGGGCCACGGGTTCGCCCACCAGGGCCTGGACCCGGTCCAGCCGCGCGCCGATCGCCGCCGGGTCCGCCAGGGGCGCCAGCATCCAGGCCCGCAGCAGGCGGCCGCCCATGGAGGTCCGGGTGCGATCCAGGTAGGCCAGCAGCGAGCCGGAACTGCGTTCGCCCGACACGGTCGACAGCAGTTCCAGGTTCCGCACCGTCGTCACGGGCAGGGTCATCGTCCGGGAGCCCAGCATCGGCACGAAGCGGCGCACCGTGGCGCGCAGGGCGGCATGGGTGCGTCCGAGGTAGGCCAGCAGGGCGGCGGCGGCCTGGCGAAGGGCCTCGGGCGACGCGGCGTCGGGGAGGGCGTCGGCCATGTCCGCGGGCAGGTTCGCGGGCGCCAGATCATCGGCTTTCAATGCGGATCGCAGGGCGTTCGTCGGGGCCAGCAGCGCCGCGACCTCGGGCGCGAGCCCTTCGGGCGGCACCAGGATCTCGCGGGGCACCAGGCGGCCGACCGCGGTCCGCAGGTCGTCCAGACCGGTCACGAATGCGCCGGTGAATGCGCCCGTGGAGGCGTCCAGGGCGGCCAGGGCGAACCCGCGATCGTCGCGGAGGATGCAGACCAGGTGGTTGGCCCGGCGGGCGTCGTCCAGTTCCGTGTCCAGCAGGACGCCCGGCGTGATGATGCGCACGACCTCGCGCCGCACGATGCCCTTGGCCTGCTTCGGGTCCTCCATCTGCTCGCAGAGGGCGACCTTCTTCCCGGCCTCGATCAGGCGCGCGATGTAGCCCGAAATGGCGTGGTGCGGAACGCCCGCCATGGGGATCGGGTTCGGGGCGTCCTTGTTCCGGGACGTCAGCGCCAGGTCCAGCAGGCGGCTGACTTCCTGGGCGTCCTCGAAGAACGTTTCATAGAAATCGCCCATCCGGAACAGCACGACGCAGTCCGGGTGTTCGGCCTTGGCGGCAAGGTACTGCTGCATGGAAGGGGTTGTTTCGCCCGGCATGGCGTCGCGATGCTACAGGATCGAAGGGTTCTTGACCAGCAGCACATCTTCCAGGACCAGGAAGTCCATCCCGGTGGTCAGGTAGCACTTCACCGCGTCCGCCGGGGAATTGACGATCGGCTCGCCGCGGATGTTGAACGAAGTGTTCAGGACCATGGGCGTTCCCGTTTCCTTGCGGAAGGATTCGATCAGGTCCCAGTAGCGCGGGTTGTCGTTCCGTTCGACGGTCTGCACGCGGGCGCCGCCGTCCACGTGGGTGACGGATCGCGCCTCGGCCAGCTTTTCGGGGCGCGTGGCGTGGACGCGCAGCATGAAGGGGCTGAAGTCGCAGCCTTCGAAATACTCGGGGGCACGATCCGCGTGGATCGACGGCGCGAAGGGGCGGAAGCCCTCCCGGAACTTCACCGAGGCGTTCAGGCGGTCCTTCATTTCGGCGGGGCGCGGGTCGGCGACCGTCGAGCGGTTGCCCAGGGCCCGGGGCCCGAACTCGGCGGCGCCCTGGAACACGCTGCCGATGTATCCCTTCGCCAGCAGTTTGCCCGCGGTCTCCCAGGCGTCCGCAGGCGTGCTGTAGTGGATGCCGCCCTTTTCCATCGTGTCGCGGATCTCGTCCATCGAGTGCCGGGGGCCCAGGTAGTCCAGCAGCATCTTCGGAGCGCCGCGGGGCACGCCTTCCAGCACGTGCGTGACGTACTGGGCCGCGCCCAGGCCCGCGCCCGCGTCGCTGCAGGCCGGCTGGAAGAAGTACTGGTCGAACAGGCCGGTTTTCAGCAACTTGCCGTTGGCGCTGCAGTTCAGCGTGACGCCGCCCGACATGCACAGCACCTTCGCGCTGGTCTTTTCCTTCGCCAACCGCGCCAGGTGGATCACGGCCTCCTCGAAGACCGCCTGCATCGACGCCGCCAGATCCTCGTGGCGTTTCGTGATTTCGGACTCGGGCGCCCGGGGCTCGCCCAGCAGGTCCACCATCTTCTGGGAGTACCGGACGGGCCGTTCGACGAAGAAGTTGAAGTACGACAGGTCCAGTTCGAACCCGTCGGAGGTCAGTTTCAGCATCTTGCGGAACTCGTCGGCGTGAATCGGCTGGCCGTAGGACGCCAGGCCCATGGCCTTGCCCTCGCCGCTGTTCGGCTTGAAGCCCAGGAACTGCGACACGGCCGCGTAGTACCCCCCGAGGGAGTGCGGGAACTCCTGCGTCCACACGCGCTCGAAGGTCGTTCCCTTCGCCTTCCAGATGACGGACGTGTCGCGCTCGCCGTAGCCGTCCACGGTCAGGATCGCCGCCTCGTCGTGGGGCGACGACAGCAGGGCGGCCGCTGCGTGGGCCAGATGGTGCGTCACGTACACGATGCGCAGGCGACGACCGGCCGCCAGGTGGAAGATCTGCTCGCTGACCTCGGGCGCAGGTCCCATGCGCGGCAGCAGGTGGTTCGGGACGTCGTAGAGGTACTCCAGGTGGTGCCGGGGCGTGCTGCTGGCCCGCCAGTTGGCCGTGGCCGCGTGGATGCCCGGGTTCCAGAAGAAGGCGACCGCGTCCAGGTCCTCCATCCGGGTCTTGCCGGCTCGAAGGCACGCCGAGATCGCGTACTCGGGGAAGCCTGCGTAATGCTTCACGCGACGGAAGCGCTCTTCCTGGACGGCCATCACGACGTGCCCGTCGTCGACCAGGGATGCCGACGAATCGTTGCTGAAGTTGATCCCGAGGACCTTCATGGTCGCCTCCACAGTGACGGGGGATTCTAGCATGGAGATGGGGGGCCACAGCGTTTCAGTGGGCGGCTACAGGCCCATCCGGTGCATCAGCGTCATCTCGCCGGCCTTGTACAGTTCGGTCCGGGCGATTTCGACCACCGAGGGGAGACCCTGTTCGGGCGGCGGGCCGTCGCGCAGTGTCCGACGTGCCGCAACCAGGTCGCCGTCACGCCCCTGGGCGACGGCCAGCAAGGCGTGGGCCACGGCCAGGGACGGGGCCATCCGCACGACGGCCGACAGTTCCAGGATCGCAGGACCGGGCCGGCCCGTGCCCAGGTACAGCCGCCCCAGGCCCAGGTGGGCCGACAGGGACTGGGGGAAGTCCCGCGTGGTGGCCCGCAGGATCGTTTCGTCGTCGCGCCACTCGCCGGTCCGCACCATGGTCAGGGAAACGAAGCCGGCCAGCGCGACCGACGCCAGGCCCATCCCCAGGCGCCGCATCGCCGGCGAGCCGGGCAGGGCGGCGGCGATGCCCGCGACGGCCCCGATCCACCCGGCGAGGGGCACGTACAGGAACCGGTCGCCCGCGGCGTCGAAGAACGGCATCAGGTGGGACACGGGCAGCAGGGCCAGGAAGGTCCAGGCCAGCCCGAACGCCACCACCGGCTGGCGCCGTCGCAGCAGGGGCACCGCGGCCAGCATGCCGGCCAGCAGCAGGGAGCCGGCCAGGATGTCGGGCTCCAGCAGCGAGTTCGGCGTTCCCAGGACCGTCCAGTCGTAGAACGGGCACAGCGGCCAGGGCAGCAGCGCCAGACGCACGTACAGGAAGAAGATCCGCGGGACCATCAGCGCGGACTGCCAGGCCGTCAGTCCGTCGAACCAGGTGTAGATGTCCGCCCCCGTGACGCCCGCGCGGGCGAACCACCAGACGATGCCCACCGCCGCCAGCGGCAGGTAGACGGACGCCATCCGCCGCAGCGACAGGCGGCCCAGCAGCAGGTCGAAGGCCAGCAGCAGCGCCGGGAGGACCGCGGTGGTTTCCTTGGACAGCAGCCCGACTGCAAAGCACAGCACGCCCCCGACTGCAGCGACGGCCCCGGTTTCGGCGGGGGGCTGCCGATCCGCCCGGGCCGCAGGCGTCAGCAGGCGCAGAGCCGCGAACATCGACAGGCCCGACAGCAGCGTCGTCCGGTAGGACACCAGGCTCACCGCCTCGGTGCTGACCGGGTGTACCGCCCACAGCAGCGCCCCGATCAGGGCCAGCAGCGGCCCCCGTTCGCCGGCCGGGCCCGGGGCCGTTGCGTCCCCCCCCAGGACCCGCCGCAGCCACGACCACAGCAGCAGCGCGGACAGCAGGTGCAGCAGCAGGTTCGTGCCGTGGAAGACCACGGGATCCGGTCCGGCGATCGACCAGTCCAGGGCCATCGACGCCAGGGCCACGGGCCGGAAGTAGGGCGCGTTCTGCCGGGCGCCCAGGCCGTAGGACGTCCCCGCGGCCCAGGGCTGCACGAAGAGGCCCGGCACGTTGGACAATTCCTGGATGGCGGGGTTGTCCAGGACCAGGTAGCCGTCGTCCCAGGCGAACCCGTTGCCGAAGAGGGGCCCATAGGCCACGACGGTCGTCACGACGATCAGCAGGGCGGAAAGGAGGTTGCGGCGCCTCACCGGCTTCCCCGCAGGCGGCGGACCCACAGGGCGACCCGCCGACGGTAGGAAGCCTGCCAGGGTTTCCGCAGGAAGGCCCAGGCGGCGATCATGGCCCCGAAGTGGACCGGGACGTCGATGCGCGTGCCGGCGGCCACGAGGATCGCGTCGATCCCCACGATCAGCCATATCAGGTTCTTGGCCTTCAGGGGCGCGGCGAACCAGAAGCGCAACTCGGCTTCGGGATACAGGAGGGCGAACGCAGTCATGACGCCCAGCACCAAGCCGGAAGCGCCGAAGGCCGGGGTGGCCCAGCCCAGGGGCCATCCGATCAGCGCGTAGGCCAGCGACCCGGCCAGGGCGCTGATCGCCAGCAGCAAGGGGAAGCGGCGGCGCCCGATCGACCGTTCGACCCAGGGCGCCAGCGACGCGAAGGCCATCACGTTCAACAGGACGTGCAGTGGGTCCTTGTGCAGCGGGACCATGGTCAGCAGGGTCCAGGGCCGGCGCCACGCCTCGGTCGGCACCAGGCTCAGCCAGGACCACAGGGCTTCCGACGCCTCCGGCCAGGCAAGGCCCAGGATCAGCAGGGCGACGTAGAGTGCCGAAAGGCCGATGACGATCCCGGCGGTGATGGGCGGGAGCCCCCGGTACCAGCGACGAACGGACGTCTTCAGCCCGCTCATGGTCCTCCGGGGGATGGTCGACGCGGGCGCGGGGCCCGGCCGCGGGAGGCGCGCGCTACTTGCCGGCGCCGGAGTTGATCTTCTGGACGAGGCGGCTGGTCAGGTCCAGCGAGGGCTGGCCGTACACGACAGCGGCGGACGGCAGGATCAGGGTGTAGCCCTCGTCCTTGCCGATGACCTGCAGCACCTTTTCGAAGCGGTCCAGGAGGGGCTTCGTCAACTTCGCCTCCTCGTCGGCCAGCTCCTTCTGGTTGCCCATGTAGAATTCCTGCAGTTCCACCATCTTCTTCTGGTAGTCCTGCATCTTGGTGCGACGAAGGTCTTCCTTCATCATCGCGCCCTGGGTCTCGATTTCATCCTTGATGCGCTTGACTTCGTCCTGCATCTTGTCGAATTCGCGCTGCTTGTCCTTCAGCAGGCGCTCCAGCTTGGCCTTGATGGCCTTGCCTTCGCCGGTTTCGGAAAGGGCCTGCTGGAGATCGACATAGCCGATCTTGACCGACTGCGCCTGCGCCGGCATGGCGGCAAGACTTCCAACGACGGCCAGGCACCCGAGCGCAACAGCAAACTTCATCGTGTCCTCCGGTTCCCACCAAAAGCAGGCGCATGATCCGCGAAACCCGCCCCCAAGTCAACCGCCGCACCACCTGGATCACCCCGAGTCGGCTTCGGCTCCGGCGAGAGTTTCCGGGGGAAACCCATCGCCTCCGCCTTCGCGCTCGGGGGGAGCGACGCGACGGCCGTTCGTCCACCAACCCGCCTTCGAGAAGAACATTCCCACCACCCTTGACGGGGTCGGATCCGACGGCGGACAATCTGCTTGAATCGTCCCGAGGCGGCTTCGGCTCCAGCGAGAGTTTCCTCCGGAAACCCATCGCTTACGCCTGCGCGCTCGGGAGGCTCAGTTGCTCGCAGTCCAATATTCCGGAGGGACCGATGGCGACGCGAACCGGCGTGGTCGTGGACCCGGCGTGCCTGGCCCACGACATGGGACGGCACCATCCCGAAACCCCCAAGCGCCTGCAGGTCCTGCTGGAAATGATGATGACGGGTGACGTCCGCGACCTGGGGTTGCGGATGATGGACGGCAGGCGCGCGCTTCCGGCCGAGGTCATCGCGGTCCACACCCCCGAACACTACCGACGGATCATGGCGACGCAGGGGCGCACCGTGGCCCTGGACCTGGACACGACCGCCGGTCCCCGGTCGTTCGATGCGGCCATGCATGCCGCCGGCGCGGGGCTGGCCCTGGCCGACGCGGTGGTCGCCGGCGAGGTGTCGAACGGCTTCGCGCTGGTCCGGCCGCCGGGGCACCACGCGGAAGCGCACCGCGCCGGGGGCTTCTGCCTGTTCAACAACGCGGCGATCGCCGCGAAGTACGCCCGCGACGTCCTCAAGATGGATCGCGTGGCGATCGTGGACTTCGACCTGCACCACGGGAACGGGACCCAGTCGATCTTCTACCGGGATCCCACGGTGCTGGTGATTTCGACCCACCAGGCGCCGGGCTACCCGGGTTCCGGGGGCGTGGAGGAGGAGGGCGAAGGGCCCGGCGCGGGCTACAACGTCAACATTCCCCTGGCGCCGGGGCACGGCGACCCGGAGTTCGACGCTATCTATGGCGGGCTGGTGGTCCGCATCCTGGAAAAGTTCAAGCCGCAGATGATCGTCGTGTCGGCGGGATTCGACATCTTCGCGGGCGACGTCCTGGGACGGATGGAAGTGACGGCCCAGGGGTTTTCGCGCATCGCGTCGCACCTTCGGGCCGCCGCGGATCGCCTGTGCGGCGGCCGGTTGATCATGATCCTCGAGGGGGGCTACAGCATCGCGGGCCTTCGGGACGGCGTGCTGGCCTGCCTGGGCGCGATGGCCTCGGCCCGGAAGGTGGCGGCGCCCAAGGGGTTCCTGGACGACCTCCCGATGGGCGACGCGTTGCGGTACCTCCCGGCGTACCGGAAGCGATTCGACATCTAGGTTGGTCGGGTCGCACCTTGTCGCCTGCCGATCGTTGCGTTACCCTACGCCACCATTCTTTTCCGGGGGCCTGGATGGGCGCCGCCAAGGCACTGACCGCACCGCAGATCCTGGCCCGCAAGGGGGGCGAACGGCTGGTCACGGTGACCTGCTACGACGCCACCTTCGCGCGGCTGGTCGAGGCGTCCGGGGTGGACCTGGTCCTGGTGGGCGACTCCCTGGGGATGGTCATCCAGGGGCAGGCCAGCACGCTTCCCGTCACGCTGGACGACGTCGTCTACCACACCCGGTGCGTCGCCCGCGGGCTGACGCGCACGCACCTGGTCGCGGACATGCCGTTCCTGACGTACCAGGTGAACGACGAGGAGGCCCTGCGAAACGCCGGCCGGCTGGTCGTGGAGGGCGGCGCCCACGCGGTCAAGCTGGAGGGCGGCGAGCGTTCGGCCCCGGCCATCCGCCGGATCGTCGACGCGGGCATCCCGGTCATGGGGCACCTGGGCCTGACGCCCCAGTCCGTGCACCAGTTCGGCGGCCACAAGGTCCAGGGGCGCAGCGAGGCGGCCGCGGAACGGCTGCTGGCCGATGCCCGGGCGATCGTGGACGCGGGATGCTATTCCGTTGTTCTGGAATCAATCCCGGCGGTCCTTGCGGCGCGGATCACCGCCGAAATCCCGATCCCGACGATCGGCATCGGCGCGTCGGCCCACTGCGACGGCCAGGTCCTGGTGATTTATGACCTGCTGGGCCTGGACGACGGGTTCGCCCCGAAGTTCCTGAAGAAATACGAGCGGCTGTCGGACCGCGTGCGGGACGCGCTGTCCGCCTACACCCGTGAGGTTCGCGAGGGGACGTTCCCCGATGACGCCCACTCCTTCTGATCCCCGGGGAGGTGCCCGTGAACGTCGTCGGAACCCTGCCGCAGATGCGGGACCTGTCGCGCCGCTGGCACCTGGCCGGCGAAACGATCGCCCTGGTCCCGACCATGGGCGCCCTGCACGCGGGGCACCTGGCCCTGGTGGCAGCCGCGTCCCGGGAGTGCACCCGGGTCGTCGTCAGCATCTTCGTGAACCCCACGCAGTTTGGCCCGACCGAGGACTTCAGCCGGTATCCGCGGGATCTGGACGGGGACCTGCGGGCCCTGTCCGGGTTGAAGGTGGATGCGGTGTTCGTGCCGTCGGCGGAAGGGATGTACGGCCCGGGCTTCCAGACCTCCGTGGAACTGGCGCACCTGCCCCGGCACCTGTGCGGCCTGACCCGGACGAACCACTTCGGGGGCGTGGCTCTGGTGGTGGCGAAACTGTTCAACGTGGTGCGGCCCGACGTGGCGGTGTTCGGCCTGAAGGACTACCAGCAGGTCCGCGTCATCGAGCAGATGGTCGCCGATCTGGACCAGGACGTCCGGATCCTGCGCCACCCGACCCTGCGGGAACCGGACGGGCTGGCGATGTCGTCCCGGAACCGGTACCTGTCGCCGGCGGATCGCGCCACCGCGCCGACGCTGTACGCCACGCTGCAGGCGATTGCCGGGGCCGTGGCCGGCGGCGCGACGGATGCGATTCGCCTGGCCGCCGACGGTCGGGCGCGTCTGGAGGCCGCGGGCTTCGTGCCCGAGTACCTGGCCCTGTGTTCGCCCGAAACCCTCGACGAGGTCGTGACCATCGAGGGTCCCGTGCTGGTGGCGGTGGCGGCCCGTCTGGGCGCCACCCGTCTGATCGACAACCTCGTGGCGGTCCCCGGGGGCTCCCCGGCGGCCGTTTCTCCGGCGTCCTAGGCGCCGGGTTCGGAGGCACACCGTCATGTCCGATCTGACGCCGATCCCCGATGCGGCGCTGCGCGAGCGCATCGTGCTGACGATCCAGATGCTGGCCGTGGACGCCGTGGAAGCCGCGAAGTCCGGCCATCCCGGCACGCCCATGGGCGCCGCGGACCTGGCCCTGGTCCTGTGGACGCGGGCCATGCGCTACGACCCCACCCAGCCCGACTGGCCCGACCGGGATCGCTTCGTGCTGTCGGTCGGCCACGCCTCGATGCTGCTGTACTCGATGCTGCACCTCACGGGCTACGACCTGCCGATGGAGGACATCCGGCGCTTCCGCCAGCGGCACAGCAAGGCCGCGGGGCACCCCGAGTTCGGCATGTGCCCGGGCGTCGAAACGACCACGGGTCCCCTGGGGCAGGGTTTCGCGAACGCGGTCGGCATGGCCCTTTCGGGCCGGATGCTGGCGGCGCGCATGGACCCGAACCACACGGGCGTCGGTCCGGTGAACTTCCGCGTGTTCGCCCTGTCCGGCGACGGCGACATGATGGAAGGCATCACGTACGAGGCTGCCTCCCTGGCCGGCAACCTGGGCCTGGGGAACCTGGTCGTCGTGTACGACTCGAACCGGATCACCATCGAGGGCGGCACGGATCTGGCCTTCGGCGAGGACGTGTCGGCGCGCTTCCAGGCCATGGGCTGGCACGTGGTTCACGTGGACGGGTACGACCCGGCGGGCGTCGAGGCGGCCCTGGACGCGGCCGTCGCCGAAACCGCGCGGCCGTCCCTGGTCGTCGCGCGCACCGTCATCGCCCACGGCGCCGCCACCAAGGCGGGATCCGAGTCCAGCCACGGGGCGCCCCTGGGCGCCGAGGAAGTGCGGAAGACGAAGGAGCGCCTGGGCTGGCCGACGGCCCCGACGTTCCTGGTTCCCGACGACGTGCGGGCGTATTTCGACGCGGTCCGCGCCGGCTGCATCGTGCGGCGCCAGGCCTGGGAGGCCCGGTTCACCGCGTGGCGGGCCGCGAACCCGGACCTGGCGGCCACCTGGGACGCGCTGCACTCGAAGGACACGCCGGACGCGCTGCCGGCAGCGTTGCTGGAGGCCGCGGCGAAGGACGCCGGCAAGGCCACGCGCAACCAGTCGCACCGGGCCATCCAGGCAGCCGCCGCGCACGTGCCCGGCCTGGTGGGCGGCTCGGCGGACCTGGGCACGTCGAACATGACGTGGATCGAGGGCGGCGGCAGCGTGGCCGCGGGGCAGTTCGGGGGGCGCATCCTGCACTTCGGGATCCGTGAGCACGCCATGGGCGCCGTGGTCAACGGCATGACCCTCCAGGGCGCCTTCCGGCCCTACGGGTCCACGTTCCTGGTCTTTTCGGACTACCTCAAGCCGGCCCTGCGCCTGGCGGCCCTGATGGAAATCCCGTCCATCTTCGTGTTCAGCCACGACTCGTTCCACGTGGGCGAGGACGGGCCTACGCACGAGCCTGTCGAGCAGTTGTGGATGCTGCGGTCGATCCCCGGCATGACGGTGTTCCGCCCGTCGGACCCGGTGGAAATCGCCGCCGCGTGGACCTATGCCCTGCGTCGCGATCACGGACCGACGTGCATCGTGACCTCGCGCCAGGGCCTCCCGGTGTACGAACGTCCGGCCGGGGCCGGCGTCGATTCGGCCCTGCTGGGCGCCAGCGTCGTCCGCGATGTCCCGGGCGGGGCGCCGGACCTCGTGGTCGTCGCGACGGGCAGCGAGGTTCCCACCTGTGTGGTCGCGGCGGCGGACGTCGAGGCTGCCGCAGGAATCCGGGTCCGCGTCGTGTCCCTGCCGTCCCTGGAGCGGTTCAATGCCCAGGGGTTTGCCTGGCGCGCGTCGATCCTGCCGCCGGGCGTGCCGGTGGCGGTCGTCGAGGCCGGTTCGACGGTCGGATGGTGGCGGCTGGCCGGGTCGACGGGTACCGTGCTGGGCCTGGATCACTTCGGGGCGTGCGCCCCTGCCGCCGTGCTGAACGAGGAATTCGGGTTCACTGCGGCGGCGGTCGCACAGAGGCTGCTGGTCTGGTGGACGTCCCGGCCTTCTTCCGTCTGACCTTGCCCGCCTTTTCAACGGGCCGCGTCAGCAGGTCCGGCAACCGCTCCCGCAGGAACTTTTCCAGCCGCAGGTTGATGACGGCCGGGTACTCCAGCGGCACGTAGTGCGTCCCGCCCTTGACCACCAGCAGTTCCGCGCCGGGAATCCGAACCGCCATGTGCCGGGCGACCCCGTCCGGCGTCACCAGGTCCCGGTCGCCCGTCACGACCAGCGTCGGCACCCGGACGGTCGGCAGCACGTCGTCGGCGTCGTGGGCGTCGATGGCGGTGAAGGTCGCCGCCAGGACGTCGAAGTCCAGCCGCACGAAATCCTGCATCACTTCCCGGGCAACGGCCTCGTCCGCCTGGGGGCTCAGGAATCCGGCGGTGCGCGCGAAGGCGAAGAACAGGCCGGTACTCAAGGCGGGCGGCCCCACGATCGACAGGGCCGGCCCGGCGCGGCGCACCGCCTCCAGCAGGGTCGGGGCGGCCTCCCGGATCCACGGGTTCGTGAACCCGGTAGTGAACAGGCGTCCCGGCGTGCCGTTGATCAGGACCATCGCCTGGAACAGGTCGGGGTGCCGACGATGGGCCTCCAGGGCGACCGACACGCCCATGAACCAGCCCACGACCACGGCCTGCCGAATCCCCTCGGCGGCCAGGACCGCGTCCAGATCGTCGCACTGGCGTTCGATGCTGTAATCCCGGGACGGGGCCGGGAACGAGTGGTAGAGCCCACGGTAGTCCCAGGACACGATCCGGAAACGGTCGGCGAACCGCGCGATCAGGTGCCGCCACGCCTCCACGCTGCCGGCGATGCCGTTGGCCAGCAGCAGCACCGGCGCATCGGCGGGGCCGGCCGAGTAGGTCGTCAGCCGGACGCCGTCCTCGGTCATCAGGGAACCCTGGCGGATTTCGGGTGTCATGGTGCCTCGATTTCCAACCCGCCGAAGACGACGGTGGCCCGGATGTCCAGGAACGGCGCCTCGTCGGTCTGGCCCGGCGTCCGGTACACGTAGGTGCCGAACGCCAACTGGGTCCCGTCGGGCGCCTTCGCGCCTCCGAAGGCCGACGACAGCGTCACGCGGGTCGGGACCGACGGATCCAGGCGCAGCGTGCTGGACCCGAACACCGTCGTGAACTCGATTGGTTCCTTGTGGTCCTCGGGCCGGATGCCCGTCAGGTCCAGCCGGCCGTGGCCGAACACGACGGTGACGTCCTTGTCGTCCCCTCCGGGGCGGACCTCGCCCTCGCTGAACGCGATCGTGTTGCGGATCGCGCCGCTCCGGACCGACGTCCCCAGCAGCAGGCGGATGCCCAGAACGATCAGCACGCCGGCCAGCACGATCCGGAAGACCGGGATGTCCAGGTTGAACGCCACCTTCAGGATCATGGCGACGCCCAGCAGGCACAGCACGATTCCCCAGAACAGGCCGGAAGCAAGGAATCCCATTTTCACGTTCTCCTCCCGGTGAAACGTCCCGGATGGGGTACATCCGGCGCGCGCCCGGATTGTAGCGCGGAATCCGAAAGGGGAGGGGGTGCGCAGCCAGGGACCCGACGGGTTTCATGCCCGAACCGCGGCGTTCTCCGTATACTGACCCTGGCACCTCGAGGGGGGCAGGCAGATGACACCCATTGTCCAGCGTTTTGCCGGGTTCGCGTGCGTGCTCCTCCTGGCGTCCGCCCCGCCGGGCTGCGGTTCCGGCGGAGGGTCTGCCTTGGACGACGTCCTGGATCCGGGCGACACGTCCGATCCCGGCGACGTTTCCGAGGGGTGCTGTTCCTGCGTGCAGCCCGACGGCGTGTTTTCGCGCACGGGGGTCCACCGGGTCGCCTTCACGGTTTCCCAGGCGGACTGGGATGTCCTGGGTGCGGCGGACCGGCCGGAGGTCCACGCGGCCCTGCAGTTCGACGGCGCGCAGTTCCCCGATGTCGCGCTGCGCCTGAAGGGCAGCGGTTCCTACCAGGGCATGGACGGCAAACCCGGCTTCAGCATCGACCTGAACCAGTGGGTCAAGGGGACCCGTCTGGAGGGCTTCAAGGCGTTCCGGTTGAACAGTCCCAAGAGCTGGGACCCGACGCGCACCCACGAGTGGCTTTCCTACGAACTGGCCCGGGCGTCCGGAATCCTGGCCCCGCGGATCGGCTTCGCCGAGGTCTGGGTCAACGGGCAGCCCTTTGGCGTCTACGTGCTGGCCGAAAAGCACGACGACGTCCTGATCGCGTTCCGGAACCCGGCGCAGAAGGACCTGGGCGTCCTGCTGGAACCGGCGGACGTCTTCCGGGACCTGGGCGTCGGCGATCTGGACGTCGACGGGGAGGCGCGGCTCCTGAAGGCCTATGACGAGGGGCCGAAGCCGGCCAACCCCGCGTTGCTGGCGGCCGTTCTGGCGACCGACGCCCTGCTGGCGGGCGAGCCGTCCGAGGACGCAGCGATCACGCTGTGGACCCGGGTCGAACGGGCCGTCTTCCTGGACTACCTGGCGTGGGAGGCCGTCGTGGGGCACTTCGACGGCTACCGCAATTTGAACAACTGGCGCCTGTTCGTCGACGGCACCACCCGCAAGGTCGAATGGGTCGCCTCCGGGGCCGACATCACCTGGGCCGAGGTCGCCAACGCGGACGACGTGTTCGTGGAACACCAGCCGCCCGACGTCACGCCCCGGGCCCTTCGCTTCTGCCTCCAGGTCCCCAGTTGCCGGCGCGGATACGCCGAACGGGTGCTGGCCATGGCCGACCGGGTCGGAACGCTGGGACTGGCCCAGCGGTTCCGGGAGCTTTCCACCCTGCTGGATGCCTGCATCCGGTCCGATCCCAGGGCCGGCTTCGACGCCACGGAAATCTCGATTCAACAGGCGTATACCGCGACCGCCCTGGGCGATCGGCTGGACGCGATCTGCGACGTGGTCTACGCGGCGTATCCGGACCTGGTGCCGGCCGGGGGATCCCGGTGACGATCCCCGGACACGGCCTGCTGCAGACGCCGGGCGGATCGGGCTTGCGCTGGCCGAGCGGTCGCAGCACGATCTGCGTTGGCATTACTAACGCGGGGGATTCGATGCGCGTGCTGCCGGTGAAGACGTTCGGCGACAACTACGCCTACCTCCTGGTCGATGAATCGCGGCACACCGCGGCTGTCGTGGACCCGGGCCAGGCGGGGCCGGTGCGGGAGTGGCTGGCCCGGGGCGGTTTGAAACTGGCCGCGATCCTGGCCACGCACCATCACGATGACCACGTCGGGGGCATCGGCGAACTGGTGACCCTGGCCCCGGGCATCCCGGTCCTGGGGGCGGCGGCGGACAAGGGCCGCATCCCGCACCAGACGGACTTCCTGGAGGACGGCGACCCGGTGGAAGCCGGCGGCATGCGGGGTACGGCCATCGCCACGCCGGGCCATACCCGCGGCGGCGTCGCGTACTTCTTCCCGGCGCCGCTGGGGGGCGACCTGTTCGCGGGCGACACGCTGTTCGGCGGGACGATGGGCAACCTGTTCGAAGGCACGCCCGACCGGATGCGGGCGACGCTGAAACGCCTGCGGGACCTGCCCGAACGGACGCGCCTGTGGCCGGGCCACGAGTACACAGAATCGGGCGTGCGCGACGCGCTGCGCCTGCAGCCGGACGACCCCGTCATCGTCGCGCGCATGGCCGCCGTGGAAGCCGCCCTGGCCCGCAGCGGCCGCACGATTCCCCTGTCCCTGGACGAGGAACGCCGCACCAATCCCTTCCTGCGCTGGGACGATCCGGACCTGCGGGCCCTGCTGGGCACGACGGGCGACAAGGACACGTTCCGGAAGTTGTGCGAGGTGCTGTAGGCGGGGGAGGGCCGGGCGGCGCGACGTCACGGGTCCGAGGTCGCCACGTACCACGAACAGTCGATGGCCAGGGACGGCGCGGCGGTAGGGGGATCGTTCTTGGTGTCGTCAATGACGATCCAGTACGTGGTGCCCTGGACGACGTCGTGCGTGATTGACGTCGGGGAACTGGCGATGCAGGCGTCCGCGCTGCACGTGGTTCCTTCCAGGAAGTAGAGGCCGATCCAGGTCTTCTGGCCGCTCAAGGTGAACGTGACGCTTCCCGACTGGTCGGGGATGAACTTGTAGGCGCGTTCGGGCCCGGGCGTCCTGGCGGACTGGCACGCCGCGGGGTAGATGTCCAGCTTGTCGCTGTTGCTGGAGGTCGCGGAAGTCCCCGCATCGACGCTGAGATCCTTGCATGCAATGACGCCGGACCTGGCACAGGGGCCGGTCAGAGCGCAATGCACCTGGAATTCGACCGTACACGGACGGTCCGCCGGGCAGTTGTCGCAGGTTCCGCCGCACCCGTCGTTGCCGCAGGTGCCCGCGGCGCAACTGGGCACGCAGGTGTTGATGCACTCGGCCGCGACGCAACTCCATCCGGTACCGTGGATCGTGGTGCAGTTGCCGCACTGACCGCCGCAGCCGTCGGTGCCGCACTCCTTGCCCGTGCAGTTCGGGGTGCACCCCGGATCCGTCGAGCCCGGATCCCCATCGCCGGGATCGAATTCGCCCGGATCCTCGCCGCCCGGATCCTCGGTGGTGTCGCGGGAGCCCGTGTCCTTCGCGTCCTTGCCCGGGTCAGTCGCCGTGTCCTGCGGATCCCCCGGATCCTGCGGCCCCGGGTCGGGCGGTCCGTTGTCGGGTCGGATGATGATCGGCGCGTCGGTGCCCGCGTCGGCCGGATCGCCCCCGGCGCCCTTGCACCCGGCGAGGGCCGCGCCCAGGGCCAGCGCGAGGATCACGGCGCCGGTGGTGGTGCGGGCAGGTGTCATCGAATCTCCTGGCGGGAAGCTGGCATCATCCAGGGCCGCTCACTGGAACGGAGTCGGGTAGTTCGCCACGATGACGGGTTCGCCGCTGCTGGGCTTGGTGAACTCGATGAACGGCGTGACCACGTCGGTGCAGCAGACCCGGCCCACGTCCCACATGTCATCGATGTTCATGGCCTTGGACAGGGTCTTGTCGTACACGGCAGTGGCGGATCCGTTGGTGTACACGCGGATGGTCGGGTACGACCGGCCCCAGCCGTGATCGTCGAAGTAGTTGACGCCGACGCGGTAGCACAGGCCGTCCACGGGAATGGCATAGGTCCAGTTTTCCGGGCCGGCGCCGTCGGTGTCGTCCCGATCCAGGTGCGGCAGGTGCAGCGGATCCTTCGGGTTGGCGGCATCCCAGGAATACGGATTGGCCTCCATCGGGTTGGAGTTCATCCAGTAGTTGTCGAAATTGGTGTCGAAATACCCGTAGACCTCGCCGTTCATGTCCCGCTCCAGGCCGGTGGCCTTGGGGTGGACGACGTGCAGGTCCATGTCCGAGCCGCAGTCCTTGTTCTGGCAACTGGCGCCCGTGCAGCACGTGTCGGTCTGGTCGGGGTCCGACGGGGTGTTCCACGTCAGTTCGATGTGGCACCCCGGAGGCGGCGCGACCTTGACCGTCTTCTGGCAGGTGGCGATGCAGCCGATTTCGTTTTCGACCTCCAGCGCGAACGTGTAGGTGCCGACGATGTTGGGCTGGTAGGTCACCGGCGAGAACGTGTTGGTCGGGTTGAAGGTGTCCGGCGAGCCCTGGGGCTTCGTCAACGGGTCGATGGACCACAGCCGGCGCTTGATGCCGTTCGGAGAGACCATCAAGTCGTACGACTCGTCGGTGAAGTACAGGACGTCGGTCTTGTACATGGGATTGATCGAGTCGCCGTCCTTGACCTCCTTGCCGTTCTTCCCGGCACGGATCGTGAACTCGCACACGGCGCACTCAGCCTTGGTGGCCAGGCACTTCAACGGGACCTTCTTGACCTGGGCCGCGGAGGAGTTCTTGACCAGCAGGGTGCCGGTGTCCGCCACCAGGCTGCCCGTGGCGTCGGTGTTGATCTTTTCCGGCATGCACTTGACGTAGAAGGGCTGGGACTTGGCGCCGGGAGTCAGGACGAGGGGATTGGCCGCGTTGAAGGCGCCCAGCGGCACGGTGTCCACCTGGAAGACGGAACTGGAGTCGTCCTGCTTCACGATGTCCTGGATTTCCACGTCCTCGTCGCCACAGGATTCCAGCACCACGCTGATGGCCTTGATGTCGTTCAGGATGACCGACCCGAATTCGATCGGCGCCGGGATCACGCGCACGCAGGGGCCGCCGTAGTTCGCGCGCAGTTCCACCTGCGCCCCCACGCCGCTGGCGGCGTCGTAGTCCGGGTCGTCCGACACGATGACGATCGTCGCGACGGCCTTGTCGGAACTGGAGGACTGGTACTTTACCGGCACCGGGCCGAAGGATTCGTTCTTCTGGATCACGATTTCCTGGCAGTCGTCCGGGCCGATCGTCTGGGCCTGGGACGTGATCGACAGCCATTCATCCGTGACCAGCGTGCTGGTGGCCGTGTGCACGCACGGCCACTTGATGAAGAACCCGGCGGCGCCCAGGAACGTGATCGACTTGACGTGCAGGTCGCCGCTGCCGGTGTTGCTGATCGTGAACGTTCCGTCCATCAGCGTGTTTTCGGGCACGAAGCCCAGGTCCACTACCTCGGGAACCGCGATGTTCGGCTCGCCCAGAACGACCTTCAGGCGGACCTGGACGGTGGGCCGATCCGGGTCGTCGCTGGTGATCGTCACGGTGGCCACGCGGTCACAGGTGGACGGGATCGCGTCGTAGTTCACCGTCAGCAGGATTTCGGCTGCCATCCCCGGGTAGTCGGACAGGGTGCTCTGGGGCGCGATGGCCAGCGGGTAGGCCACGTCGGCGGGAAGCACCAGCGTGAACGGGTTCGTTCCGTCGGCGTCACCCGGGCATCCGGTCACC
>CAINDP010000164.1 GCA_903847405.1 uncultured Myxococcales bacterium
CATGGCCTGCACCCCGCGGAGCGGGTCCTACCCGGAGGACCCGGGGTACGCGCAGGACCTGCACGGCGAGGGCGCCCTGGACGATACGGCCGCGGATGCCGTCGCTGCCGACGCCGACGTCGATTCCCCGGACGCCGACGTCCCGGCGGCCGAGGTGCACGACCCCGTGCCGCACCGGGGAATGTGCATGCCGAACGACGCCCCGTTCCCGGTTCGCCCCGCCGTGACGGAGCAGCCGACCCTGCCCGCGATCCACGTCCAGGGCCGCGGCATCGTGACCCCGGACGGCACCGCGGTGGCCCTGCGCGGCACGAACTTCGGCGCGTGGCTGCAGGCGGAAACCTGGATTTCCGGCCTGGGCCTGGTGTACGAGGACGAACTGTTCGACGCGATGCCCGCCAAGGCGGACCAGTTCGGCGTGCGCGATCTGTTCGACATCGGGTGGAACGGCTTCGCGGGCGAGTGGCTGCTGGGGCTGCGGTCCGAGGGCCCCCTGGTCGACGACCTCCGGGCGTCCATGTACGCCAACGCGACCGAGGAGCGGGAGGGCGCGATCGACGCCTTCTGGAACTGGTTCGACAGCGTCCCCTGGGCGTTCGACGAGCAGTCCCTGTGGGAGGGATTCGGCCGCCGGTTCGGGTGGGCGAAGTCGATGGAACTGCGCGAGGCCTTCGCGAACGTCTGGATCACGGAGGAGGACGTGCGGTTGGTGGCCCGCATGGGCCTGAACCTGATCCGCGTGCCCGTGTGGTACGACGCGCTGGAAACCGATCTGGCCGAGGGTGGAAACGGGTTCCGGCCCCAGGGCTGGAAGCACCTGGACGACGTGGCCCGCTGGGCCCGGAAGTACCACGTGTACGTCATGATCGACCTGCACGGGGCCCCGGGCGGCCAGAGCGTCGCCTCCCACCAGGGGACGCGCGACGGCGGCCACCTGTGGACCGAGCCCGCCTGCAAGACGAAGACGGCCCGGCTGTGGAAGGCCCTCGCCGCCTATTTCGACGGCGACCCCCACGTCGCGGTCCTGGACCTCCTGAACGAGCCGATGTCGATGGAGTCGGTGGCGCAGTATCGCGACGTCCACGACGCGATCTACACGGCCATCCGCGAGGCCGACACGGACGCATCGTTCATCGTGATGGCGGAAGACGGCTACAAGCCGGGCTCGTACATTGCGTCGCCGCGCGAGATGGGCTGGACGAACGCGATGTTCAGCATCCACCTCTACCCGGACGGACCGTCGTCCGCGGCCGAGTACGTCGAACAGATGCAGACCGAACTGCGCCTGGCCGACGCCCGCCTGGGCGACGCGACGGGCCGGTTCATGACGCGTTTCGACTGTCCCCTGTTCGTGGGCGAGTTCGCTGCCGGCGGCACGGCCTCCTGGTGCCCCGACGCGATGGACAAGACGCTGGCGCTGCTGAACAGCCGGGGCGTCCACTGGGCGCCGTGGACGTGGAAATACCGTGCGAAGAACGACTGCTGGGGCGTCCTGCAGCCTCCGGTCGCGGTCGAGCAGCGCCTGGACATCGGGAAGTCGTTCGACGAGGTCCTGGCGGACTTCGCGAAGCTGGACACCAAGACCTGGGTGGAGTTCGGGGCGTTCGGCGACGCCCTGTGGACGCGGTCGCAGGAGGCCGTCGCCCCGCTGAACCTGTCGGATGCGATTCCCTGAGTTCCTGGGGCGTTACCAGCACGGGTTCGAGCACACGAGTTCCGCCTCGATCCATCCCCAGCCCGGGGTCGGGCCCGTGCGGGCCGCGGTCACCAGGGCCGTGAAGCGCCCGCCATGGGTCGCGGTCCAGCCGATGGTGCCGTCGGACGACACGACGGCCCCCGGGAGGCCGAACACCTGGACCGACGCCGGGTCCGCGAAGGGCTTCCAGGAAAACGCTCCGTCAACGACGCAGGCAGGAGGGGTCGCCTGGCCGGGTGCGAGGGGCGTCACCGCGCCGGCCTGTGC
>CAINDP010000165.1 GCA_903847405.1 uncultured Myxococcales bacterium
AGGCACCCGGGTCTGGCCGTCCGCCGAGGGCACCAGGCGCTGGCTGACCACGGCGCGGATCGATTCCGACACCATGGAGCGCACCTGGGGCTGCTGGGACGGCGGGAAGATGTCGATCAGGCGGTTGATGGTCCGCACCACACTGCCGGTGTGGAGGGTCGCCAGGACCAGGTGTCCGGTCTCGGCCGCGGTGATGGCCAGGGACACCGTTTCCAGGTCCCGCAGTTCCCCGATGGCGATGACGTCCGGGTCCTCGCGCAGCGCCGCCCGGAGGGCCGTCGCGAAGGAGCCGGTGTGCCGGCCGACCTGCCGCTGGTTGACCGAGCAGCCCAGCGACGGGTGCAGGTACTCGATGGGATCCTCGACCGTGATGACGTGGTCGTGGCGCTCCTCGTTGATCAGGCGCACCAGGGCCGCGAGGGTGGACGATTTCCCGCACCCGGAGGGGCCCGAGATCAGCACCAGCCCCTGGTGGTACGTGGCCAGTTTCGCCAGGACGCGGGGCAGGCCCAGGGCCTCCAGCCGCGGCGGCTCCGGCGGGATGGGCCGGTAGACCGCGCTGAAGCCCCGGCGGTCCCGGTAGATGTTCGCGCGGAAGCGCCCCAGGTCCGGAACGCTGAAGGCGACGTCCAGATCCCCCGTGTCCAGCAGTTGCTGCCGCTCCGGGTCGGACAGGTGCTCCAGGACCAGGCGACGGCACTCCTCGGGTTCCAGGGCGGGCATGCGGACCGGATTCAGGCGGCCGGCGACGCGGATCTGCACCAGGCTGCCCGGATGCAGGTGGACGTCGCTGGCGCCGATCCGGACAGCCAGGGCCAGGATGCGGTCCAGGGGGATCTCGGGCTGGGGGGCCGTCGTCGGCGAGGGAAGGGCTCGCGGCCGTGTCGTGGACTTCCGGGGAGGAGCCGGCGGCGACGTCGTGGCGGCGCGCTGGAGGGTCAGCATCTTCTGGACCTGTTCCCGGGACAGGTATCCCAGCTCGACCAGGATCTCGCCCAGCAGCTTGCCCTCGTTGCCGGGGCGTCCCTGGAACCGGGTCGCCTCCGCCAGTTGTTCCGGCGTGATCAACCGCAGGTGGATTCCGATCCGGCCGATGAGGCCACTGGGAGGGTTCGCGTCCATCGCCGGGGAGGGTACCGCGGGTGGGCCGGGACCGGCAAGCAGCGGGCGTCTTCAACGGCCCTCAGCCCGGTTCCTCGCGCAGTTTCGCTTCCAGTTCTTCCCACCGCGCGTACAGGGTTTCCACGGTGTGGCGGGCCTCGTCGGCGGACCTCGCCGCGGCGGCCAGGCGCCCGGCGTTGCTGGCGATGGCGGGGGAGTGCAGTTCGGCTTCGCGGGTGACGTGGACGGCTTCGGCCGCATGGATGCGGGCCTCGATCGTCTCCCAGTCCTTCTGTTCCTGCCACGTCAGGCGCTTCGCCCGGGTCTTGTCCCCCCGCGCCGCGGCGTCCTTCCGCGCGACCACCTCGGCCTGGGCCGCCCCCGCCAGGCGCCGGGTTTCCTTGCGCTGCGCCTCCTCCCACTGGAGGTAGTCGCCGTGGAACGCCGACCCGCCCCGGCCGTCCAGGCCCAGGACGTGGGTGGACACCCGGTCCAGCAGGTACCGGTCGTGGGTGACCAGGATCACCGCGCCCGGGAAGTCGGTCAGGCTGTCCTCCAGGACCTCCAGCGTGGACAGGTCCAGGTCATTCGTCGGTTCGTCCAGCAGCAGCACGTCCGCCGGCTGCACGACCAGCCGGGCGATCAGGACCCGGGCCTGTTCGCCGCCCGACAGATCGCCCACCGGCGTCGTCAACTGGTCGCTGCGGAAGCCGAAGCGCTTGGCCCAGGACGCGACGTGGATTTCCTGATCCCGATACCGGACCGCGTCCCCGTCGGCCGTGAACGCCCGCTGCAGGGTCAGGCCCGGGGGCAGCGTTTCGCGCTTCTGATCGAAGTAGACCACGCGCAGGCTGTCGGCCTTCTCGACGTGCCCGGCATCGGCCTCCAGGTCGCCCGCCAGGACCCGCAGCAGCGTCGTCTTGCCGCTGCCGTTCGGCCCCACCAGCCCCAGCCGTGTCCCCGGCGTCATCACGAAGTCCACGTCGGCGAACAGCGGCTTGCCGCCCAGGGACTTGGTCAGATCCTTCACGACCAGCAGGCGCTTCGTCCGGCGCTCGGTCCCGGTGAAGTCGAACTTCGCGCCGGTCACGACGTTGCGCGCCGACACTTCCGCCAGTTCGTCGATCAACTGGTGCGCGGCGTCCACGCGATACCGCGCCTTGGTCGCCCGGGCCTTCGGTCCCCGGCGCAGCCACTCGGTTTCGCGCCGCACCTTGTTTTCCAGCGTTTCCTGCCGCTGCGCCTGGCCTTCCAGAAACAGGGTCCGCGCCTCCAGGAAATCGCTGTAGGGCCCGTCCGCGGCCAGCGTGCCCGTCGGGTACATGCGGTTCAGTTCGACCATCCGCGTCGCCACGTTCTGCAGGAACCAGCGGTCGTGGCTGATGACCAGGCTGGCGAACCGGGACCGCCGCAGCAGGTCCTCCAGCCACGCCAGCCCCGGCAGGTCCAGGTGGTTCGTCGGTTCGTCCAGCAGCAGCACGTCCGGCATCGTGATCAGGGCCTGGGCGATCGCCAGGCGCTTCTGCCACCCGCCCGACAGTGCCGATGCCCGCTGGTCCCGGTCCTCGAACCCGACCCGGCCCAGCGTTTCGTTCAGGCGCGTTTCGGCTTCCGCCGCGTGGTCGGGCCCGGGCGGCAGCGCGCGTTCCACGGCCTCCCGCAGCGCCATTTCGACCGTCGCCTCGCCGGTGAACGGGTGCTCCTGCGGCACGTAGGCCACGCGGGTTCCCTTGCGGGTCGACACGACGCCGGCGTCGGGCCGCTCGTCGCCCACCAGGATGCGCAGCAGCGTGGACTTCCCGGCGCCGTTCGGGCCGATCACGCCCAGGCGGTCGCCGTCGTACAGGTTCAGTCCCACGTCCTGGAACAGCCCTTGCGAGCCATAGGCCTTCGCCAGGCCGCGAGCCGATACCAGGGGTCCGGTCTGGGGGTCTGCCACATCAGGCTCCTGGAAGGGGTCTGGGTTGACCGCGCATTCGTGCACGGTCCGGTTCGCGCGCCGCGACGCCTGCCGCGGGGGACGGAAAGGTACTCCCGGACGCGGTCCCGCGCAACCTCCGTCCGGTCGTGCCGCCGCCCCACGGGTTCCGGTCCTGCAGAGCCTTCCCCCAGCGGGCGCACCGCCGTATCCTGTCGGCGTGATGCAGGGAGGGCCCGATGCGCATCCTGTACGGCGTCGTCGGCGAGGGCATGGGCCACGCCACCCGCAGCCGCGTGGTCCTGGAGCACCTGCTGGAAAAGGGCCACGACATCCGGGTCGTCGTGTCGGGACGCGCCCACCGCTTCCTGACGGAGCGCTTCGCCGACCGGCCGCACATCACGCTGCAGGAAATCCACGGCCTGCACATGGACTATGCCGACAACCGCTTCCGGATCGGCAGCTCGCTGTGGACCAACCTGACGCAGGCCCCCGGCGGCATCCTCCAGAACGTGGCCGCCTACCAGCGCATCGCCGAGGACGGCTTCCAGCCGGAACTGGTCGTCAGCGACTTCGAGTCCTGGGCGTACCTGTACGGCCTGAACCACCGCCTGCCCGTCGTGGACATCGACAACCAGCAGGTCATCAATCGCTGTCGCCACGACCCGGCGCTGCTGGCCGGCAGGCGCCTGGACTACCTGATGACGCGGATCGCGGTGAAGGCGAAACTGCCCTGGGCCTACCACTACCTGGTGACGTCCTTCTTCTTCCCCCCGGTCCGCAAGCGGCGCACGACCCTGGTGTCGCCCATCCTGCGGCCGGAAATCCTGGCCGCCCGTCGCCAGCCGGGGAAACACGTGCTGGTCTACCAGACCTCCGCGGCCAACACGCTGCTGGTGCCGACGCTGCAGTCGCTGCCCTGGGAATTCCGGGTGTACGGCATGGGCCGCACCGGCGTCGAGGGCAACGTCACGCTGAAGGCCTTCGACGAAAAGGGCTTCGTGGACGACCTGCGGACCGCGCGCTGCCTGGTGTCGGGCGGCGGCTACTCCCTGATGGGCGAGGCGGTCCACCTGCACGTGCCGGTGCTGTCGGTGCCCGTGGAACGCCAGTTCGAGCAGGAACTGAACGCGCGCTACCTGCAGGCCCTGGGCTACGGCGAATATGCCGAGCGCCTGGACGCGGAAACGATCGCCGCCTTCGTCGAACGGTCCGAGGAGCACGCGGCGGCCCTGCGGGCGGGGTACGTGCCCCACGACAACACGATGCTGTTCGAATGCCTCGACGAACTGGTGGCCCTGGTGGAGGCCGGCGTTCCCCGTCCAAGGCGCCTGGCCAGCCCGTCGATGGGGACGTGGGAGCCCGGCGCCGCGAAGGCCGGGGCCGAAACTCCGGCCGCGGGGGAGGATGCCGACGACGACGACGGCGACGACTGGGACGACTACGTGTAGGTGCCCGGGAGGCCCTGTCGGCGTCCGCTCCTCCCCCCGCATTGACCCTATCGGCGCACCTGCCTACACTCGGTCCCGCGTTTGATCGTCGTGCCAGGTCCTCCACAAGGAGATGTCGTGAAGAAGGTCGCAAGGATTCCGATGCTCGCCGTCCTGTTGCTCCCGATGCTGCTGGCGTGCGGCAGTGACAGCGCCTCGATCCAGGGGACGGACCTGGGCCCGGATGTCCTGACCGGCGACACGGTTGGCGACGCCCTCCTGGACGGCACCGATTCCGTGGACCCCGGCACGCCGCCGCCGGAATTCAGCGCCCAACTGGCGACGTCCCTGCAGGCCCTGCTGGACGAGCACGTCGCCTTCAGCCCCGACCCCGGCCTGACGTTGACGGTCCGCACGGCCGACGGCGCCTGGTGGACGGGTGCGGCCGGCATGTCCGACATCGCGGCCGGCAAGGCCATGACCGGGGACTCGCAGTTCCGGGTGGGCAGCAACACCAAGCCCATCGTCGCGGCGACCGTGCTGCAGTTGGTCGAGGAAGGGAAGGTCACGCTGGACGCCCCCCTGACCACCTACCTCCCGGAATACGCGGAGTGGTCGGACATCACGGTGCGCATGCTGATGGACATGCGGTCGGGCCTGCCGGAGTACCTGGGCCTCCTGTCGCTGGTGCTGCAGTTGGTCGCCGATCCGACGGTGCCGGTGACGCCCCAGGAAATCCTGCAGGCCGTCCGCGAGGCGCCCCGGGACTTCCCGGCGGACACCGCGGGCAAGTACACGAACTCGTCCTACCTGGTCCTGGGCCTGATCATCGAAAAGGTGACCGGCAACGCGGCCGACGTGGAAATCAATGCGCGCATCATCCAGCCCCTGGGCCTGGCGCACACCTACCTCGACATGGGTACGCTGGTGAACCCCGACCTGGCCCAGGGCTACATCGACTTCAGCCTGGCGGGCCCGGCCCTGGGCCTGCCGTCCTCGACCGAAGGCCTGCTGCCGGATACCGAATACACCGACGGGTTGCTGATCGGGACGAACCTCCTGCATCCGACGGTGAACTGGACGGCGGGTGCGCTGGTGTCCACGTCCCGCGACATGGCCGTCCTGATCCACGCCCTGATGGACGGGAACCTGCTGAAGCCCGAGTCCATCGTCGAGATGAAGAAGACGGTCGTGGCGTCGCTGTTCAACGGACCTGTCCTGTACGGGCTGGGCCTGCAGACCCGCACGACCCCCCAGGGCGACGTCTACGGGCACGGCGGCCTGAACTTCGGCTACCAGGCGGCCACGTACTTCTTCCCGGACAGCGGCGTCACCATCAGCCACCTGCACAACTTCCTGCTGGACTCCTACGACTCGTTCCAGAACGAGATGATGTCGCTGATCCTGGCCGGCGGTGAACCCGCCTTCACGCCGTGCCTGGCCCCGGCCGACTTCTACAAGACCTACGACACCGGCGCCTACCTGAACGTGGCCTTCAAGGGACGGGTCAACGGCGCCACCGACGAGCCCAGGATCCAGGGCAACGCCTCGCTGCGCCTGGCCACCGCCGATGGGCCCCTGCCGTTCACCGGGATCTTCCCGTCGGCGACCCTCGGTTCGTCGGCCGCGGGCCCGAACATCACGATCACCGGGTACGGCCTGGACAACGACACCGACGCGGACGTGGTGGTCACTTCGCTGGTCCTGAGCGAAACGCTGTTCGCGGGGCTGGACGCCGACGGGCGCAAGGACCTGGCGGTGGCCAACCTGGGGGACATGTTCCTGCTGGTGGCGCGGGCGTGGTACGCCGAGGGGTCCACGACCGTCGTGGATCGCATGTGCTACAAGGCGGTCAGCGACTACCAGCGGGTCGGCGAGGCCCGGGTCTGCGCCCAGGTGGAAACCCTTCCGGGCAAGGGGGACATGCTGCGGGTGTTCGGTTCGATTCCCTACCTCGACGACCCGGTGAAGGTGGCGGGGCTGCTGGGGCAGATCGGGATCCCGGCGTGCTCGTGCCTGCAGACCGACGCGACCTGGGCCGCCTGCGAGTGATCGCTATCCCCGACCCGCCGGAAGGATTTCGACCCAGTAGCCGTCCGGGTCCGCGATGAAGTAGATCCCCATCCCCGCATTCTCGTAGCAGATGCAGCCCATCGTCGCGTGGTGCGCATGCGCCGCGTCATAGTCGTCCACGGTCAGCGCCAGGTGGATTTCGTTGTCGCCCAGGTTGTACGGTGTGGTCCGGTCCCGCAGCCACGTCAGTTCCAGCTTGTGGCCGGTGATGCCGTCGCCCAGGTACACGATGACGAACGCGCCGTCGGCCGGCGCGATGCGGCGAACCTCCACCAGGCCCAGGGCCTCGGCATAGAAGGCCAGGCTGGTCTGCAGATCGAAGACGTTGATGTTGTTGTGCGCGAAGCGGAACTTCATGGGGCACCTCCTTCCGTCTTCCCTATCCGGGGTTCAGCCGCCGCACCTTCCGCACCGGCTTGCAGGCCGCCAGATCGTGGTGGACCTGCAGGTTCATCCAGAATTCAGGCGTCGTCCCGAGGGCCTGGGACAGAAGCCATGCGGTATCCGGCGTGATGCCCCGCTTGCCCCGGACCAGTTCGTTGATCCGCTGCACCGGAACACCCAGGTGGCCGGCCAGCGTCACCTGGGTGATGCCCAGCGGCCTCAGGAACTCCTCCAGCAGGACTTCCCCGGGATGGACCGGAACGCGATTCTTCGGTGCCATGGTGTCAACCTCGGTGGTAGTCGAGCAGCCGCACTTCCCATGCCGCGCCTTCATCCCAGCGGAACACCAGGCGCCACTGCGCGTTGACCCGGATGCTGTAGCAGCCCAGGAAATCACCGTGAAGCGCCTCCAGTCGGTTTCCCGGGGGCGCCCTTAGGTCGACCAGTTGGCTAGCGGCATCCATCATGTCCATCTTCCTCCGGGCCGACCTTGCGACTGTCGGCGGGAATCCTCGTGCTCGGGCCGTCGCGGATCCGTGATAAAGGTCCTCGGTCGCCGGGTCGCCGAACGACGCGATCATGTCGCCGCTCCATGCATAGGTTAACGGATACACGGCAAACGTGCAAGTGCTCTGCCGCGCGCAACGTCTTATCGGACGGGCGTGTCGTTCGTTTCATGCGGGAAGCGGATGAAGGAGGGAAGGGACGAGCGAACGTTACCGCGCCGCCTTCCCGCCCGTGCCCTGCCACACGGTGAAGGAGGCCTTGTGGTAGTCGCAGTTCGCCCGGGCGATGTGGTGGATGCTGATGCGCTTGGGGCACACTGCTTCGCACTCGCCGTAGTTGCTGCAGTAGCCGAAGCCTTCTTCCTCGGCCTTGCGGATCATGGCCAGCGCGCGCTTCAGGCGTTCCGGCTGGCCCTGGGGCAGCAGGCCCAACTGCGACAGTTTCGCGGACACGAACAGCGACGCGGAGCCGTTGGGGCAGGACGCCACGCAGGCGCCGCACCCGATGCACTCGGCAGCGTCCATCGCCAGGTCGCTGGCTTCCTTCGACACCGTGATGCCGTTGGCGTCCGGCGCGGACCCCGTGCGCACGGCGATGAAGCCGCCCGCCTGGATGACCCGGTCGAAGGCGCCGCGGTCCACGATCAGGTCCTTCAGGATCGGGAAGGCCTTGGACCGGAAGGGCTCGATCCAGATCTCGTCGTTGTCGTGGAAGTGCCGCATGTGCAGTTGGCACAGCGTGGTCCCCTTCTGGGGGCCGTGGGCCTGGCCGTTGACCACCGCGCCGCAGCATCCGCAGATGCCTTCCCGGCAGTCGTGCTCGAAGTGGACGGGCTCCTCGCCCTTGACCACCAGTTCCTCGTTCAGGACGTCCAGCATTTCCAGGAAGGACATGTGCTCGGTCACGTCCGCCAGCGGGTAGCGAACGAAGCCGCCCTTGTCGGCGCGCGCCTTCTGGCGCCAGATATGCAAAGTCAGCTTCATTACTTGTAGCTCCTCTGCGCGAGGTGGACGACTTCGAATGCCAGGGGCTCGACGTTCCGGATGGCGTCCTTGCCGGACCCGGCATACTCCCACACGGCGGCGTGGCAGAAGTTCTCGTCGTCGCGCTTCGCCTCGCCTTCCTCGGTCTGGTGCTCCTCGCGGAAGTGGCCGCCGCACGATTCCTCGCGCAGCAGCGCGTCACGGCACATGACCTCGCCCATCTCGAAGTAGTCGGCCACGCGGGCCGCCTTTTCGATTTCCTGGTTCAGGTCGGCCGCCTCGCCCGGTACGCGGACGTCGGCCCAGAACTCCTCGCGCAGCGCCCGGACCTTGGTGATGGCGGTGGTCAGCGACTCCTTGGTGCGGCCCATGCCGCAGTGCTCCCACAGGATCAGGCCCAGGGCCTTGTGGAAGGAATCGACGGTCCGGTGGCCCTTCACGGCCAGCAGCTTCTGGATGAACGCCGCCGAGGACTGGCGCGCCTCGGTGAACTCGGCGCGGTCGGGTGCGACCTTCGGCAGCTTGCTGTTGGCCAGGTAGTCGCCGATCGTCGTGGGGATGACGAAGTAGCCGTCGGCCAGGCCCTGCATCAGCGCCGACGCGCCCAGGCGGTTCGCGCCGTGGTCGCTGAAGTTCGCCTCGCCCAGCACGAACAGGCCCGGGAGGCTGGACATCAGGTCGTAGTCGACCCACAGCCCGCCCATCGTGTAGTGGACGGCGGGGTAGATGCGCATGGGCACGCGGTACGGGTCCTCGCCCGTGATGCGCTCGTACATCTCGATCAGGTTGCCGTAGCGCTCCTCGATGACGCCGTGGCCCAGGCGCTTGATGCTGTCGGCCAGATCCAGGAACACGCCGCGCCCGCCGGGGCCCACGCCGCGCCCTTCGTCGCACATGCGCTTGGCGGCGCGCGAACTGATGTCGCGCGGGGCCAGGTTGCCGTAGGACGGGTAGATGCGCTCCAGGAAGTAGTCCCGATCGGACACGGGGATCTGGTCGGGGCTGCGGGCGTCGTCGGCCTTCAGCGGCACCCAGACGCGCCCGTCGTTGCGCAGGGACTCGCTCATCAGCGTCAGTTTCGACTGGTAGTCGCCCGCGACGGGGATGCAGGTCGGGTGGATCTGCGTGTAGCACGGGTTCGCGAAGCCGGCGCCGCGCTTGTAGGCGCGCCAGTTCGCGGACACGTTGCAGTTCTTGGCGTTCGTGGACAGGTAGAACACGTTGCTGTAGCCGCCCGTGCACAGCAGGACGGCCTCGCCGGCGTGGGATTCCAGTTCGCCGGTGACCAGATCGCGGGTGATGATGCCGCGCGCCCGGCCGTCCACGACGACCACGTCCACCATTTCCTTGCGATGGTGCAACTGAACCGTGCCGGCGCCCACGTTCTTGGACAGGGCCGAGTACGCGCCCAGCAGCAGTTGCTGGCCGGTCTGGCCGCGGGCGTAGAACGTGCGCGACACCTGGGCGCCGCCGAAGGACCGGTTCGCCAGGTGGCCGTCGTAGTCCCGGGCGAAGGGGACGCCCTGGGCCACGCACTGGTCGATGATGTTGTTCGACACTTCCGCCAGGCGGTACACGTTGCCCTCGCGGGCCCGGAAGTCGCCGCCCTTCAGCGTTTCGTAGAACAGGCGGTACGTGCTGTCGCCGTCGTTCT
Organism: uncultured Myxococcales bacterium; assembly: GCA_903847405.1. Lineage (GTDB taxonomy): Bacteria > Myxococcota_A > UBA9042 > DTJE01 > DTJE01 > CAIZWN01. The sequence goes on from CAINDP010000165.1 coordinate 10,051, forward strand.
GGTAGTTCTTGGCGGCGTTGATGCCGCCCTGGGCCGCGATGCTGTGCGCGCGGCGGGCGCTGTCATGGAACGTGAAGGCCTTCACGGTATAGCCCAGTTCGCCCAGGGACGCCGCGGCCGACGCGCCGGCGAGGCCGGTGCCGACCACGATGATCGTGGACTTCTTCTTGTTGGCCGGGCTGACCAGGGCCACGCCGTTCTTGCGCCGGGTCCACTTGTCCTCGAGGGGGCCCGAGGGGATCCGCGGGTCCAGTTTCATGCGGCACCTCCGGGGATCGTGACCAGTTTCAACAGCACCGCGATCGGGAACGACAGGTCGCCGATCACGACGATGGCCGTCAGGACGTTGGCGACGCAGCGCCGCGCGCCGTCGTGGGCGGGGTGCGACCAGCCGATGGTCTGGAACCAGGACCACAGGCCGTGGCGGAAGTGCGCCATCAGCATCAGGACCGCGATGATGTAGAAGATCGCCACGCAGGGGATCGAAAAGCCCCGGATGACGTTGCCATAGGCGTTCAGTTCCTCGAAGGGGGCGCCCCCCATGCCCAGCGTCAGGTGCAGGACGTGGTAGACCACGAAGGCCCCGATGATCGGTCCGGACCAGATCATGGTGCGCGCGTAGTAGTCGGCCTCGCGGTACTTGCGCTTCGCGTAGCCCACCGGCCGGGCGCCCCAGGCCTGGATCGTCAGCGCGATGGCGGCCCAGACGTGCAGCGTGATGCAGGCCAGCAGCACGATCCGGGCGCCCCACAGCAGAGGCGCCGCGCGGGTCGAGTGCAGGAAGGCGGCGTATTCGTTGATGGCCTTCCCGCCGTCCCCTGCGAACAACTGCAGGTTGCCCAGCATGTGCACCAGCACGTAGGCGAAGAGGATCAGGCCCGTGACGGCCATGACCATCTTCTTGCCGACCGTTGATCGCCAGTAGGCTGCTAGAGCGGACATTCGTACTCCTCCCCAGAGGGCAGTCGCGCGGCGGGGCCCCCGGCACACGACAACGCGGAAATCCAACGTCGGCAGCAGTCTAGGCCACCGCTTTCGGGGGTGTCAACGAATTGGTGTGCAGGATGATATGGTAGGCGGGTCCGGAGGATGTGGAACGTGGTTCGCTGGCGATCGGGATTTTCGTTGACGGGGCAGGACGGCGGGAACATTCCAGGCCCGCGCCCGCTGCGGAGCGTCGGGATCGCGGTCGTGATCGTGGCGTGCCTTGCCGCCCGTGTCGCCGCCGCCGCGCCGAGCGACACCCTGACGCATCGCTTCACGTCGTACGAAGGGCGCCTGCGGATCGACCCGGTGGCGCAGGCCGCGGCTGTGGCGATCCGGGCCGGGGGCGTGACCAGCGGTGCCGGACGCCAGGCACTGGTCCTGGTGTCGGGCCTGCCGATCACCGCCGTGGCGGACGGGGACGGAAACCCTCTGCCCTTCGAACCTTCCGGCACGGTGCTTGGGCAGGTGACCGTGGCGCTTCCGGCCCCTCTGCCCGACGGCTCCCCCTTCGTGCTGGAGGTGACCGCCGCGGGGATCCCGTCCTGCCTGTCGCAGGACCCGGTCGTGCTGCGGCGGTGCGGTTTCGCCGGGGACATGGCTTGGCTGGACCTGTCGCTGGTCCTGCCCAGATCGGTCGCAGGCCTGGACTTCGCGACGCACGATCTGGAGGTGGTCGTCCCGGCGGGAAGCGACCTGGCCGGGTCCGGCGAGGTGACGGGAGGGACGCCCGAAGCGGACGGCGATGTCGCGTGGCGCCTGCTGCAGACCGCGCCGGCCTACACGCGGGGGCTCACGCTGGGCGTCTGGGCGTCGGGCTCGATGCCCACACCGAACGGGACCGTGCGGACGTTCACGGATCGCGACTCCGCCGCCACGGATTCCGCCCCGCAGATCCTTGCCCGCGCCGTGGCCGCATGGAACGGGTTCGCGGCGGACTACGGTCCGGCGACCTCGCGCGCCCTGTTCCTGGTCCAGGTGGACGATGCCGGCGCCGCGATGGCCCTGGCGGGGCTGGCGTGGCTGCCCCGGGGCATCTGGACAGGGGAGGGGGGCGGAACGATCCACCCGGCCGACCTGGCGTTCGTGGTCGTTCCCCACGAGGTGGCCCACCAGTGGTTCCCGGTTTCGGCCTGCCCGTCGCCGTTCGGAGGGACGTGGCTGACCGAGGGCCTGGCCGAACTGCTGGCCGTGGAGGCGATCGGCCGGGAACAGGGCGAACCGGCGGCGGCGGACCTGCTGCGTGCCCTGGGCCTTCGGTGGCGCCTGGGGGTCCCTGCCGCGACCGACGCCGCGCTGGGCAGCCTGGTCGGCGCCGATCGCGCGGTGGATCGCGACCGCCAGTTCCTGCTGGCCTACGCCAAGTCCGCGGCCGCGCTGCGGACGATCCAGGGGATGGTGGGCGTGGCGGTGTTCCGCGCGGTGCTGCGGGGGCTGGTCGCGGACCTGGGTCCGACCGGAGGCTTCTTCGATGCGGCGACGTTTCGGGAACGGCTGGCGGAGGCCTCGGGCCTGGACCTGGATGGGGTGTTCGCGGCGTGGGTCGCCGGGCGCGGTTCCCCGATCGTCCGCCTGGGGGTTTCGTCGGTTCCCGCTCCGCCGGGCCGGTCCGGGCTGCGCCTCGATGTGGGCGTGGGCAACGCGATCGGCGGTGTCGGGATGCGGTCCTCGGTCCCCCGCCTGGCCGTGGACGTCCGGACCGACGCGGGGATCACGCGCGTGAACCTTGCACCACTGGACGGCGCGGCCGTGCAGTGGCTGGAACTGGACGGCCGCTTCCTGGACCTGGCCCCCGATCCCGATGCGATGACGCCCGGTGCGCGGTTCGTGCCGGCGCTGTCCGGCGATGTCGACCATTCGGGCGAGGTGGACGGCCTGGACTTGCTGGCCGTGGCCGCGGCGCAGGGAGCGACGTTCCCGACCGACGCACGCTACCGGGAAGCCTGCGATTTCGATGGGTCAGGCACCGTGGATGCGGGGGATTTGGCGCGGGTGCTGCGGTGGGACGGGGGACAGCCTTGAGGCTGTCCCCC
>CAINDP010000166.1 GCA_903847405.1 uncultured Myxococcales bacterium
GACCTTGCGCACGGCAACGCGGTCGTCCAGGCCCACCCCGGCGTTCCCGCGGATGATGCCGTCCACCTGGATCACGCTCTTCCCGCGGGAATCGGCATAGGAAGGCATCGCCTTGGCGACGGTGGTCCGCTGGCCGACGATCTCCAGGATGTCGCCCACCGCGGCGCCCAGTTGCGCGAGGTCCTTCGGATCCAGGCGCGCGATCCCTCGGCCGACGTCCTTCCCGCTGGCTTCCGCGATTCGGAGGTGGAGCCCGTCAATCGGTTCGGCGTCGGTCTTCTTCGAATCGCTCTTCATCCTAGATCTTCCTCTCTTTCTGGTACTTCCCGGATCCGAACGGCAGGTTGTGGATCAGTTGCTGAACTTCGATCCCGTCCGCGATCCGTTCGTTCACGCGATGCAACATCCCCAGGAACGCGATTCCCGTTTCGCCTTTCCGGAGGGTTTCCTCGATGCGATGCGCGATATAGGTGTCCCGGGCGACGAGGATGGCATCCCCCTCGGCCTGCAGTTCCTTCAGCCGGCTTTCGGGCACTTCTTCCATCGTGGCCAGCACCAGCGCCTGGTTGCGGCGGTACTCGCGCACCATCAGTTGCGCGTCCTCGGTCCCCATGAGGATCGCGCCACGGGCGATCAGGTTCAGCAGCAGTTGGTGGTTCCGGCTGCCCGCCGCCGCCACGTCCCGCACGATGTCCATTTCGCGACCGCAGACGGGCAGGCCGTCCTGGTACAGGCGGACGTGGTCCCAGATCAGCGGCATCGCGGCCAGTCGTTCTGCCAGTCCCGACCACATCGCTTCCACCGCCGCGGAACGCCGCTTCCAGGCGTCCTCGCCGTAGGCCTCTTCAAAGCCCCGCCGCACGTCCTCGAGGAGGCTGCCCATGTCGGCCTCCGAGTGGACGATCGGCACGTAGATGAGGACGCGCACTCGGGTTTGCTCCGCCGCTACCGTCGAACGAACGACACCGGCGGACACAATCCGGCATCCACCGTCGTGACGATAGGGCGATCCCGGGACGGTTGCCATCGGCGGTTGCTGAAAGGGATGTAGGCGGGGGACTACACTGGGTCAGACCAGGCCGTGGGACAGCGCGTACCGGACCAGTTCGACGTCGTTGGCCACTCCCAGCTTCTCCCAGATGCGCGTGTGGTAGGTGCTGATGGTCTTGGGGCTCAGGGACAGTTCGCGGGCGATGTCCTGGATGGATCGGCCGCCCACCAGTTGCCGCAGGACCTCGAATTCCCGATCTGAAAGGCGCTCGTGCAGGGGCCCGTCGTCCTGCCAGATCTCGGCGGCGAACCGCTCGGCCAGCGTGGCGCTGACGTACCGTCCCCCGGCCAGCAGTTTCCGGACCGCCCGGACCAGTTCCTCGGCCGCGACCTGCTTGTTCAGGTATCCCCGGGCGCCGCCCCGCAGCACCCGCACGGCCAGTTGCTCCTCGGGGGCGCTGCTGAGCACCAGGACCGGCAGGCCCGGGTGGCGGGTCTTCACCTCGTGCAGCACCTCCAGGCCGCTGCGGCCGGGCATGAAGATGTCCAGCACCAGCACGTCCCACCGGTCCTGGTCCAGCCTGTCCAGCGCCTCCTGCGCATCCGACGCCTCGCCGAAGTGGGCATCGGGGAAGGCGTCCGCCAGGATCTGCACCAGGCCCTTCCGCAGGACCACGTGGTCGTCGGCCAGCAGGATCTTCATGATGCGTCCTTTGTCATATTGCCCGAAGTCCCCCGGGGCAGTCGGACCTCGATGGCCGTCCCGGATTCCGGGCTGCTGACGATATCGCAGCGTCCGCCCAGCAGCAGCGCCCGCTCCCGCATGCCCGCCAGCCCGATCGACCGCGGGGCGTTCAGCGCTGCCGGGGGGATGCCCTGGCCGTCGTCCTGGATCCGCAGCACCAGGTCACCGTCTTCCTGGCCCAGGAAGACCCGCACCCGCGTGGCCTCGGCGTGCCGATAAACGTTGGTCAGGCTCTCCTGGAGGATGCGGAACAGGGCGGTGGCCGTGTCGGGGGCCACCGGCAGGTCGTCCTCCCGGAGGGTCCCTTCGCAGGTGATTCCGGTCGATTCCTGGAAATCCCGGACCTGCCAGTCCGCCGCCGCGAACAGCCCCAGGGAGTCCAGGACGGCCGGCCGCAGGGCGGTGGCGATGGTCTGGACCGAGTGGATGGCCTCGTCCGCCAGGCGGGTCATGTCGGCCGCCCGGGCCGCCAGGACGTCCATCGCCTGCGCCGATTCGGGGCGTCCCAGGCGCCCTTGCAGCCACACCAGGTCGATTTTCAGGCGGGTCAGACACTGGGCCAGGACGTCGTGGATTTCCCGGGCGACGCTGGTCCGTTCCTCCTCGCGCACCTCCTGCAGGCGGCCGGCCAGGACGCGCAACTGTTCCCGGGAGGCCCGCAGATCCTCTTCCGCCAGGATGCGTTCGGTGATGTCCTGCAGGCACAGCAGCAGGTGGGAGCCCTCGGCGATCCGGAGGGCTGCGACCGAGGCCAGGAACGCCCGGGGAGCCGACTTGCCGTCCTCCAGGATCTGGGTCCGGTAGTCGATCCCGCGGTGGCTGCGCCCGGTTGCCAGGGTGTCCATCATGGCCAGGCGCACCGGGCACGTTTCGCAGTCCGGCCCGTGACCGCATCCCCGAGGGTCGTCCAGCGCCCGAAGGCAGCCCAGGACGCCGCAGGCCCGAACACCCTGGAGTTCCCCGGCCGGCTGGCCGACGAACTCGGCGAAGGCGCGGTTCGCGTAGGTCACCTGCCGCTCGGCATTCAGCACGCACATCATGACCGGCGCGTTGTCATAGATGGCCTGCAGTTGCTCCTCGTGGCGCAGCAGCGCCTCGGCCGCCTGCCGGTGTTCCTGCCGCAGCCGCCACTCCCGCAGGGCGCGCTGGATGATGTGGGCCATGTCCCCGAACGCCATGGGCGACTTGACCACGTAGTCCAGCGCGCCGGTCTTCATGGCGACGACTGCGGCCTGCTGATCGCCCTGGCTGGTCATCACGACGACCGGGAAGCGGTTGGACTCGGGCAGCGAGCCCAGGAACTCGATGGCGCTGCCGTCGGGGAGGTTCAGGTCGATGAGGACGATGTCCGGCCGGCGGGCTGCCACCGCGTCCCGGCACTCCCGCAACGTGCGGGCCGTGTGCAGCGCCGCGTCCGGCCAGGCGGCGTACAGGGAACGCTGGACGGCCACGATGTGGGCCGGTTCGTCATCGACCACGAGGATGGAGAGGGGTACTTCCCCGATCATGCTGAACTCCGTATCGGGGCATCATACCCTAGTCCACGGGAAGAGCGGGGGGCGGCGCGATGGCGTCCGCGACCTTCCGCAGCAGTTCCGCCCGCTCGAAGGGCTTCGACAGGAAGCCCGCGGCGCCCTCGTCCAGGACCAGTTGCGCCTCGCCGTCCAGGGGGAGTCCGGACACCACCAGCACCCGGACCGACGGGTCGATCCGACGCATGGCCGCGAAGGTGTCCCGGCCCCCCAGCCGGGGCATCATCAGGTCCAGGATCACCAGGTCGAAGGGCTGCTGGGCCAGGCCGAAGCGCCGCAGCGCGTCCTCGCCGTCGGCGCCGGTCACGACCTGGTATCCCGCGTCCCGCAGGATCCCCGCGGCCAGGTCCCGGACCAGTTCCTCGTCATCCAGCAGCAGGATGCGGCCGGAGGCCGGAAACCGCAGGGGCGCGGCGTCCACCGCGACGATCTGGGGCGCGGCAATGCCGAACGGCAGGAACACCTGGATGGTCGTGCCGCACCCGGGCGCGCTTTCGACGACGAGGTCGCCGCCATGGCTGCGGACGGTGGCATAGACCGAGGCCAGCCCCAGGCCGGTGCCCTCGCCCGGCCCCTTGGTCGTGAAGAAGGGCTCGAACAGGTGGCGCCGGGTTTCGGCGTCCATGCCCACGCCGGTATCGGTCACGGTGATCCGCAGGTAGGGGCCCGGATCCAGGTCCAGACCCTCCGTCCTCCGGCCCCTCTGGACCGTCGCGGTGGCCAGGGTCAGCAGGCCGCCCTGGGGCATCGCGTCCCGGGCGTTGAGGGCCAGGTTCAGCAGGGCGTTCGGCAACTGGCTGGGGTCGCCCTGGATTTCCGAGGGCTGCGCGTCCAGGTGCAGGGCGATGTCGATGCGCTTGTCGATGCTGTGCTGCAGCAGCGCGACGACCTCCCCGATGACCGCGTGGATGTCCGTGGGCGCCTTGACGATGCTGCTCTTGCGCGCGAAGGTCAGCAGTTTCCGGGTCAGGCCGGCCGCCCGCCGGGACGCCTTCAGGATGTTGTCGGCGTATTTCCGAAGACTGTCGTCCCCCAGGGAGTCCAGCAGCAGTTCGGCGAACCCCATGATGCCGGCCAACTGGTTGTTGAAGTCGTGGGCGATGCCGCCGGCCAGGCGACCGATGGCCTCCATCTTTTCCGACTGGCGCAGCCGCTCTTCCAGGGCCCGGTGCCGTGCCTCGGCGTCCATGCGCTCCATCCGCAGCGACCACTCCCGCAGCGCGCGTTCCACCGTGTGGGGCATTTCGGAGAACGCCACGGGCGACTTCACCACGTAGTCCAGGGCGCCGGCCTTCATGGCGTGGACGGCGATCTGCTCGTTGCCGAAACTGGTCATGACCACGATGGGAAACCGGCCATCCCCGGCCGGGGACGTCAGCAGTTCGACCGCGTTGCCGTCGGGCAGGTTCAGATCCACCAGGGCGATGTCCGGCGGGCGGGACGCGATGACCTCCCGACACGCCCGCAGGGTTCCCACCACCTCGGTCCGGGAGCCGGGGGCGGCGGCCTGCAGTGCCCGACAGATTGCCGCCGCGTGCGCCGGTTCGTCCTCCACGATCAGGATCGACGAGCCGTCGCCAGTGCCGCACAACTCCCTGTCATGCATTTGGAATTCCCTCCCGGCCACAGGCGCTTTGGCATCATGATAGCGCCGCGCCGGGGGCCGGACAAGGGGGCCGTCGGGCGATGTCGGCGCGAGGAAATATTGCATTGCGGATCGGCGGGCCTCGGGCGCAAGATAAGGCGCAGCAAACGCCAAGAACCCTTCGTTCGGGGGCCCGATTGAGCCCGGAATCCGCAGAAGGTCCCCCTGTCCTGCGGCGGGAGCCCCGTCTGGGAGCACGCATCATGGCGCTGCTCCTGGTCGTGTCTGCGGGCATCGTCCTGGCCGGCGTGTTCTGGTACGACGGGTTTGCCGGGCACTACCGTCGGGAAGTGGAACGGCAGTTGTCGGCGATCGCCGAACTGAAGGTGGACGACCTGATGCGGTTCCGCCAGGAGCGCCTGGGGGACGCAAGGCTCCTGTTCAGGAATGGGGAGTTCCGGGACCTCGTGCGACGGTTCGTCCAGGCGCCGGGCGACCTGGACGCCCGGGGCCGCCTGCAGGCCTGGCTGGAACAGTATCCGGACGCGTACCATTACTCCCGGGCCAGCCTGCTGGATCCCCGGGGCGTGTCCCTGCTGTCCACTTCCTCCGGCCAGGACTGGGGGGCCACGTCCCTGATCGTGCGTTCGGTCCCGGCGGTCCTCCAGGCGGGCCAACCGCAGTTCCTGGACTTCTTTCGCGACGCCGCAGAGGATCCGCCGGCCCTCGCCCTGCTGATCCCGATCATCGACGACCGGGTTCCCCCGAATCCCATGGCCGTGGTGGCGCTGGGCATCGACCCTGCCGCGGTCCTGTACCCGTTCCTGTCCCGGTGGCCCGTGCCCAGCCCGACGGCCGAAACCCTGCTGGTCCGGCGCGATGGCGCCGACGTGCTGTTCCTGAGCCCGCTGCGGTTCGACCCCGATGCCGCCGTCGAGCGTCGGGCGTCGTTGGCCAGCACCCGGACCCCGGCGGTCCAGGCCGCGCTGGGGTACGAGGGGATCTTCGAGGGGATCGACTACCGCGGCGGCAATGTCCTGTCGGCCCTGCGAACGATTCCCGACTCGCCGTGGCACCTGGTCGCACGCATCGATCAGTCCGAGTTCCAGGCGCCCTTGCAGGAGCGTCTGGTCGTGACCGTCGCCGTCGTTGTGGCGCTCCTGCTTTCCTTGGCCTCGATGCTGTGGGTGGCGTGGCGCCGGCAGCGCCTGCACCACTTCCGCCAGTTGGCCGATACTGCCCTGGCGCTCCAGGCCTCCGACCGGGAACTGAAGGCGCGGAATGCAGAACTGCTCCGCTTCACGTATGCCGTTTCGCACGACCTGCGCAGCCCGGTCGTGACCATCAAGTCCTTCGTGGGGTTCCTGGAACGGGATCTGGCGGCGAACGACGCCGAGCGCGTCGCCAAGGACATCGGCTTCATCCGGAACGCGGGCGACAAGATGGGGCGCCTGCTGGACGAACTGCTGGAACTGGCGCGCGTCGGGCACTCGTTGCACCCGCCCGTCGAAATGTCGTTGCAGTCGCTCGTCGCCGACGCCGTCGCCCTGGTCGCAGGGCGGATTGCGACGCGGGAAACCGAGGTCGTCGTCACCCGCGATACCTGGCTGGTCACGGGGGACCGCGAACGACTGGTCGAGGTGTTCCAGAACCTGCTGGACAACGCCGTCAAGTTCATGGGCGGACAACCGTTGCCCCGGGTCGAGATTGGGGTAGAATCCACGGGTCCCCAACCGGTGATCTTCGTGCGCGACAACGGCGTCGGGGTCGATGTGCGGCATCAGTCGAAACTGTTCGGTTTGTTCGAAAAGCTGGATCCGCGGGTCGAGGGGACCGGCATCGGGCTGGCGCTGGTCCGGCGGATCATCGAACTGCACGGGGGCCGGGTCTGGCTGGAGTCGGCCGGGATCGGGCAGGGAACGACCTTCCGCTTCACCCTGGCTGGAACCAGGCGCGCCGACGCCTGAGGAGGATGACCTTGATCACCGGAGAACCCATCACGATCCTGCTGGTGGAGGACGATGCCGCGCACGCCGAAATCGTGCGCCGCAACCTCCAGGACTTCCGCGTCGCCAACCGGATCTGCCACGTCGAGGATGGCCAGGCCGCCCTGGACTACCTGTTCCGGCAGGGGGCGTTCGCGGACCCGACGGACAGTCCGCAGCCGGACCTGATCCTGCTGGATCTGCGCCTGCCCAAGGTGGACGGCCTGCAGGTGCTGGCGCGGATCAAGGAAGACGCCGGCCTGCGCCACATCCCGACCGTGGTGCTGACGACCTCCGACGCCGAATCGGACGTGGCGGGGGTCTACGCGACCGGCGCCGGGTCCTACCTGGTCAAGCCCGTCGATTTCGAAAAGTTCACGAAGCTGATGGAGGCGTTCGGCTTCTACTGGCTGGCCTGGAACCGCTTCCCGCAGTGACCGGGCCCGCCGTCAATCGATCGCCGCGCCGTCCGGTCCCGGTACCGCGGGGGACGCACCGGGCAGCGTGAACCGGAACGTGGCGCCCTTTCCCAGCCCCTCGGACTCGGCCCAGATCCGCCCGCCATGCGATTCCACGATGCGGCGCACCAGCGCCAGACCCAGGCCGGCGCCTTCGGTGTGGGTGTCGAACCGCTGGAACAGGCCGAAGACCCGCTCCAGGTTTTCCGGGGCGATCCCCTGGCCGTTGTCCCGGACGAACAGGATCGTGTCCGCCCCCTGCCGTTCGAACCCGACGTCGATGCGGGGATCGGGCCGGTCCCCCAGGAACTTGATCGCGTTGTCCAGCAGGTTCTGGAAGACCTCCACCAGGCGGGGGCGGTCCACGGTCAGCACCAGGGGACTGGGGGTGACCGCGATCTTCGCCCCGCGCCGGACGGCGTGACCGGCCACCAGGCGGAGGGCCTCGGTGGCGACGTCCTGCAGCAGCACCACGGTCGAGGCGTTCGAGACCCGTCCGACGCGCGACAGTTCCAGCAGTTCGCCCAGCAGGTGGGACACCTTGTCCGCGGCGGTCCGGATGAAGCCCAGGTCCATCTGCACGCGCGCCGAGTCCCCGCCCACCAGGTCCTTTTCCAGGTAGCCCGCGAAGGCCTGGATCGTCACGATCGGGCTTTTCAGGTCGTGGGACACTGAGTAGGTGAAGCGCTCCAGTTCGGCGTTCTTGTCCCGCAGTTCCTGCGAGTGCCGGGCGCGTTCCGTGATGTCGTCGAACAGGACATAGATGTTGTGGGCCAGGACCGCGGTGTGGGCCCGGACCTTCCGCGTCTGGCCGTTCCGGCACACGACGTCCAGGCTCTGGGTTTCGACCGGCAAGGCGTCCTTGCGCGCCCGCCGGATTGCGTCCAGCCACCTCGCCAGGATTTCGTTCCGGGAGGCCGCGTCCGGAACCACCGAGCCGAACCAGTCCGCCGCCGTCGGGATGTCCTCCCGCGCGTACCCGAACAGGTGGGTGAACTGCGGGTTCACGTACTCGACGTTGCCGTCGGCATCGGTCCAGGCGACCGCGATGGGCGATGCTTCCATCAGACCACGCAACTTGATTTCGCTTTCGCGCAGGGTGGCTTCCGCGCGGCGCCGTTCCGCGACCTCGGCCCGCAGGCTTTCGTTCGTGCGCCGCATCTCGTCCGACTGCAGCGACAGCCAGACGCGCATCCGGGACATTTCCAGGTGGGTGCCCACCCGGGCGCGCAACTCCTCCAGTTGGAACGGCTTCGTGATGAAATCCACCGCGCCCAGGTGCAGGCCCTGGACCCGCTCCTCGACTTCCGCGGCAGCGCTGAGGAAGACCACCGGGATGTCGTGGCTTTCGGGACGCGCCCGCAGGCGGCGCAGGACTTCGAACCCATCCATGTCGGGCATCCGGATGTCCAGCAGGATCAGGTCGGGCATCAGGGCCTCGACGGAGGCCAGCGCCGCTTCCCCGCTGTTCGCAGCCCGGACCTCGTAGCCTTCCCCGGCCAGCAAATCGATCACCAGGGCCAGGTTGGCCGGGGTGTCGTCCACCACCAGCACGGTGCCGCCGTTCATCCTCAATCCGTCCGGGTTCGCAGTCCGCCCCATGCGGACGCCCAAGGATACGAATCCGGGAACCATCCAACAAGAGGCGCGGGGCGTTGAGGGGGCCGCCAAGCCGCGAAATGAGGTAGACTGCGCCGTCAAGTCGAACCCTGCGAGGATCCATCATGGACGCCGAGAATCGCGCCGAGGATTCCAGCCGGTTGCTCCGGCTGCAGCGGGATCTGGCCATCGCCCTGTCCTCGGCGTCGGAGGTGGAATCGGTCGGCCGTCTGGTCCTGGCCGCCTCGATGGCGATCCCGGGGATCGACGGGGGCGGGCTGTACGTGGTCGAGGCAGGGACGGGCGCGCTGGACCTGGTGGCCCATGCCGGCCTGGACCCGGCGTTCATCCGGCTGGTTTCGCACTACCCTGCCGACAGCGCGCAGGCGCGGATCGTCATGTCCGGCGATGCCGTCGCGATGCCCTATGCGGACCTGTGTCCCACGCCCGACCCGGTCCTGGCGGGCGAAGGGCTGGCCGCCACCCTGGTGCAACCGATCCGGCACGAAGGCGCCGTCATCGCGTGCCTGAACCTGATGTCCCGCCGGCAGGTGGCCCTGTCCGGCGAGGCGCGGGCCGCCCTGGGGACCCTGGCCACCTACAGCGCGTCCGCGATTGCCCGCGTGCAGGCCCAGGAGGCGCTGGCCGAAACCCGTCGGAACCTGGAGTGCCTGTTTTCGACCCTGGCCGACCTGCTGTTCGTGGTGGACACCGAGGGCCGGATCGTCCACGTGAACCCCGCGGTCGAGCGGCGGATGGGCGTCCCTGCCGCCCAGATGGTGGGGCTGCACACCCTGGAACTGTACGCGCCGCAACACCGCGACGAGGCCGCGCAGGTCCTGGGCCAGATGTGGGCCGGGGAGCGGACGACCTGCACGATCCCGCTGCAGGCGCGGGACGGTTCGTTCGTCCCGATGGAACTGCGGATCAGCCGCGGGCGATGGGACGATCGGGAGGCGATGTTCGGGATTTCCCGGGACGTGTCGGAAAGCGCACGGGCCGAGGCGGCCGTCCGGGAAACCGAGGAGCGGTTCCGCGTCATCGCCGAGATGTCGTCCGACTTCATCTACGGCGCCCGGGCCCGGGAGGATGGCGCCTTGCACCTGGAGTGGGTCGTCGGCGCGTTCCAGCCCATCACGGGGTATGCCGTCGACGAGGTGAACGCGCTGCCCGGCGCCTGGAGCGCGCTGGTCCACGAGCAGGATCTGGACGCGGTACGCCTGCGCCACGGGGTGCGCGTTGAAGGCGGGGCCAGTCCCCTGGAGTATCGCATCACGACGCGCGACGGCCGGATCCGCTGGTTGCGCGACGCCTTCCGGTTCGAGCCCGACGACGCGGGCGGCGGTGGACGCCTGCTGGGCGCGGTGTCGGACATCACCGAGGCCCGGCGGCTGGAGGACAACCTCCGGCAGGTCCAGAAGATGGAGGGAATCGGTCGGCTGGCGGGCGGGGTGGCGCACGACTTCAACAACCTGCTGCAACCGATCCTGGGGTACTCGGAACTGCTGTCCCTGTCGCTGCCCGCGGATCAGCCGGACCGGGGGCGGGTGGAAGTGATCCGGGAGGCGGCGACGCGGGCCCGGGCGCTGGTGGCCCGGCTGCTGGCATTCAGCCGCAAGCAGGTTCTGGACGCGGTGCCGATGGACGTGGACGAGGTGATCCGGGGGTTCGTCGGGATGCTGCGTCCGACGATGCGCGCGGACATCGAAATCCACCTGGACCTGCAGTCGTCGCCGGCGTGCGTGCGGGGCGACGCGGCGCAACTGGAGCAGGTCATCCTGAACCTGGCGATCAACGCCCGGGACGCCATGCCCAACGGGGGCGTGGTGACGGTGTCCACGTCCGTCGTGCGACCGGGCAGGGACTGGGTGCGCCGCCATCCGGGTTGCCGCGCCGGCCCGCACGTCCTGCTGTCGGTCCGGGACCACGGGTTCGGCATGAGCGAGGCCACGCTGTCGCATCTGTTCGAGCCGTTCTTCACGACGAAGGAGCGGGGGAAGGGCACGGGCCTGGGCCTGGCGACCGCCTACGGAATCGTCCAGCAGCACGGCGGCGTCATCGAGGTCGCCAGCAGCATCGGGCGGGGCAGCGAGTTCCAGGTGTTCCTGCCGGTCCACGAGGGCACGGCCGTTCCCGCGGGGGCGCGACCCGAGGTCCCGGCGGTCCCCCGGGGGACCGAAACCGTGCTGGTCGTGGAGGACGACGACCTGGTGCGGGGGTTCGCCTGCCAGGTCCTGGACATGCACGGCTACCGCGCGATCCCGCTGGAGACGCCCGAGGCCTGCCTGCGGCATCTGGCGGAGGGAACCGAACCGGCGGCGCTGCTGCTGACGGACATCGTCCTTCCGGGGATGGACGGGCGCGAACTGGGCCGCAGGCTGGCCATGCTGCGGCCGGAGGTGAAGATCCTGTACATGACCGGGTATTCCGAAGACAGGAACGCCGGTGCGGAGGTCGCGCATCCCCTGAACGGGCCGCTGTCCAAGCCCTTCACCCCCGTCGAACTGCTGGACCGGGTCCGGGCCGTCCTGGACGCGTAGCTTCCTGCCCGCGATCGACCTCATTGCCCCCGGGTTCCCCGTCCTCCTTTTTCCCTCCGCAACGGTCGCATGTCGGGGTGGTTTCCGGTTCCCCGACCCGGGCGTTGATTCCCGGGAAGCGGCTCCCGGCATCCGTTCCGCATCCTTACGTGGAAGTGTGGAAGGCGCAGGAAACACTACGATAACGTCCTGGATGCAGCCGCGGCGTGCCTCTTGCACAGGGCCAGTCGTGCCCGGGCCGGACCCCGGGGTGGACGTCGAATCGTGGGAGGCATGAACATGTGGTGTCGCAATCTGGCAGTGCTGCTCTCCGTTGCCGTGGTCGTCGGTTGTGAAGGCGGGATCGCGCTGGAAAGCGGGGACCTGTCGCCGCTGTGCGACGGTGGTCCCTGCGCCGCCGATTCCCCGGGGGACGAGGGCGGCGGCTGCGCACCGGGCTGGCTGGCGTGCGAGGGGGGATGCATGAATCCCCTGGAGGATCCGTTGCACTGCGGCGGGTGCCTGGCGGTGTGCGCCGGGACGACGGTGTGCAACCTGGGGACCTGCGGACTGGCGTGCCAGGGCAGCCTGACGGACTGCGGCGGCAGTTGCGTGAACGTGCGCACCGATCCCGCACACTGCGGGGCGTGCGGCGCGACGTGCGCGGAATCGGAGGTGTGTTCCCGCGGCGCGTGCGTCCCGTCGTGCCTGCCCTCGCAGGTGCAGATCAACCGGACCTGCGCGAACCTGGCCCAGGACATCGCGAATTGCGGCAGCGCCGGCCACGTCTGTGGGCAGACCGAGATCTGCAGCAGCGGCGAGTGCCTGGACGAATGCCAGGCGGGCCTGGAGGAGTGCGCGGGAATCTGCGTGAACCTGCGGCAGGACGTCGAGCACTGCGGCACGTGCCGCGGGGTCTGCGCGTCCGGGCTGGTGTGCAGCAACGGGTCCTGTGCGCCGTCGTGCCAGGCGGGCCTGGCGGACTGCCAGGGCGTGTGCGTGAACCTCCTGACGGACCCCGCGAACTGCGGGACATGCGGCGGGTTCTGCGGTTCGGGCCAGGTCTGCTCGGCGGGCGCGTGCGCGCTGTCGTGCCAGGAGGGGCTGACGGATTGCGCGGGCGTGTGCGTGAACGGGCTGACGGATTCGGCGAACTGCGGCGGCTGCGGGCTGGGGTGCCTGCCGGGCCACGGGTGCGTCGCGGGGTCGTGCGAGTTGACGTGCCAGAGCGGCCTGTCGGACTGCGCGGGCGTGTGCGTGAACGTTCTGACGGACCTCGCGAACTGCGGGGAATGCGGGACGGGGTGCGTTTCGGGGCAGGTGTGCAGCGACGGATCGTGCGCGCTGACGTGCCAGTCCGGTCTGACGACCTGCGACGGGACGTGCGTGAACGTGCGGACGGACTTCGGGAACTGCGGCGGGTGCGGATTGCGGTGCGCGTCGGGCCAGGTGTGCAGCCAGGGGGAATGCGCGGTTTCGTGCCAGGGCAGCCTGGTGAACTGCGACGGCCTGTGCAACAACCTGCTGACGGATCGGAACGACTGTGGCGGGTGCAACGCGGCGTGTCCGGACGGCCAGGTGTGCAGCCAGGGGTCGTGCGCGCTGTCGTGCCAGGCGGGGCTGACGGACTGCGACGGGACGTGTACGAACCTGCTGACGGAGCCTGCGCACTGCGGGGACTGCGGCACGGACTGCGTGCCCGGGATGCGGTGCAGCCAGGGGGAATGCGCGCTGTCGTGCCCGTCGACGCTGGCGCAGTGCGAC
>CAINDP010000167.1 GCA_903847405.1 uncultured Myxococcales bacterium
ACGGCGGCCAACTGCGCCGACGACCCGGGCCTGTGCGGCGCCCGGCGGACCTGCAACGGGACGGCCGAGTGCGCCGTGACGTGGCCGGGGATCGCGTCCCTGTGCGATGACAACGACGCGTGCACGTACGGTGACCACTGCAACGGCAGCGGCGGGTGCCAGGGCGTGCCCCTCGCGTGCAAGAACGACCCGGGCGTCTGCGGCCTGCAGCGGGCGTGCGACGGTTCGGCCAGTTGCCGCGCCTACTTCCCGGGCGCCGGAACCGGCTGCGACGACGGCAACCCCTGCACCTGGGGCGACCGCTGCGACGCGGCCGGCGGATGCGCGGGAACCCCGATTTCGTGCGGCAACGACCCGGGCCCCTGCGGGGCGGTCCGGACCTGCAACGGGACGTCCGCGTGCGCAGTGAACTACCCGGGCGCGGCCACCTCGTGCAACGACCAGCAGGCGTGCACCTACAACGACGTCTGCGACGCGGCGGGCGGCTGCCGGGGAACGACCCTGGACTGCGCCAACGACGCCAGCACCTGCGGCGCCCGGCGGGCCTGCAACGGCACGGCCCAGTGCACGGTCACCTGGCCGATCGCCGGCACGACGTGCAGCGACGGCAGCAGTTGCACGACCGGCGACCAGTGCGACGGGGGCGGGAACTGCGGCGGAACGCGGAACTGCAACGACAACAACCCCTGCACCTTCGACTTCCCGAACCCCTTCGCATACCCCCCATTCATCCCCTGTTGCATCAACGACCCCCAGACCGCCGCCTGCTCCGACAACGACCCCACGACCATCGGCGACGCGTGCGTCAGCGGGTCCTGCCAGCCCGGGCCGAAGTGCGGCAATGGGGTCTGCGACAAGCTGCGGAAGGAAACCTGCGCCACATGCGGCGGCGACTGCGGGGCCTGCCCGGCCACGGAAACGAACTGCACGGACGGGTGGGACGACGACGGCGACGGGATGATCGACTGCTCGGACGGGGACTGCACGACCGTGGCGCCCTGCAACGGCGCGACCTGCCGGCAGGACGTGGACGTCGCGTGCGGGACCTCCCTGACCGGCCAGAACCTGTCGGGCAACGACGCCGCCGGCACGGCGTGCGGTTCCGCGATGAGCGGTTCGGACCGGGTCTACCGCTTCATCGCGCCGGCCTCGCAGAACGTCGTGTTCAGCATCTGGAACGGCGGCGACACCGACACCTACGACCTCTATGTCCTGAAGGACGTGTGCAACGCGACCTCGTGCGTCCAGGAGAAATGGAGCACCACGTCGGTCCAGTTGACCGTCGCGGTCGTGGCGGGCGCGACCTACTACATCGTGGCCGACGGGTCCTCGGCGGCGGCCAGTTTCGAGTTCGAGGTGGCCTGCAACTGATCGGCCCGCACCGGGGCGATCCGTGACGGGCCCCTTCCCCGCCGTGGTAGTCTTCCCGCCTCCCCGAGCGCGCAGCCGCAGCCGACTCGGGGCCCTTCAATGGCACTGGGAGAAACGACGGTGAAAGAGCACTTCCGGCAGACCATTCTGCAGATCCTGGCGACGTCGCCCCGCCCCCTGGACGTGGACCGCCTGGCCGCGGACGCCGGAGCCGTGGATCCCGAACGCCAGGCCGCGTTCCGCATCGCCTTCGAGGAACTGCGCGACGAGGGGCGCCTGCGGGTGCACGGCCGCCGCGTGGGCCTGCCGCCTGCGCCCGCCCGCATCGCCGGGACCTTCCGGACCGGTCCCCGGGGCTGCGGCTTCGTGGCGGCCGACGACGCCCTGGCCGAAGGCGACGTGTACATCCACGCAGGCGAAACCATGGCCGCCATGACCGGGGACCGGGTCGCCGTCCGGATCGACGGGCGGGGGCGACGGGAGGGGGGGATCGCCGGCTGCGTCGTCGAAATCCTTCGCCGGGGCACCAGCCAGGTCGTCGGCCGCCTGGAACAGCGCGAGGGCCAGTGGGTGTGCCTGCCCCAGGGGCGCGTCGTGGCGGAACCGGTCGTCATCGACGACGTGAAGCCCGCGGATCGGGAGGGCGTCAAGGTCGTCGTCGAAATCGTCCGCTATCCCCTGGGCGACGAACCGGCCCACGGCGTCATCGTCGAGAACCTGGGGGCCGCCGGGCCCGTGGACGTGGAAACGCGGGCCATCATCCGGGAGTACGGCCTGCCCGAGGCCTTCGCCCCGGACACCCTGGAGGAGGCGCGGGCCCGGGTGGCGGCCTTTCTGCCCCCCGAACAGGGCGGCGCACCCGACCGCGAGGACTTCACGGGCCTGACCGTGTTCACGATCGATCCGGACGACGCCCGGGACTACGACGACGCCATCAGCATCGTCCCGGCAGGCGACGGCTGGACGCTGGGCGTGCACATCGCGGACGTGTCGGCCTTCGTTCCCGAGGGGTCGGCCCTGGACCGCGATGCGGCACTGCGCGGAAACAGCGTCTACTTCCCCCGACGCGTGCTGCCCATGCTGCCCGAGGTGCTGTCCAACGGCGTGTGCTCGCTGCAGGAGGGGCAGCCCCGGTGGGTCAAGAGCGCCTTCCTGGACTTCGATCGCCAGGGCAACGTCCTGGGTGCGCGGTTCGCCAACGGCGTCATCCGGTCGGCGCGCCGCCTGACCTACACCCAGGCCCAGGCCATCCTGGACGGGGACGCCGGGGACCACCCGGCCCGGGTCGTCGCGGACCTGCGCGAAATGGAGCGCCTGTCCCGGGCCATCGAGGTCCGCCGCCGCGCCCAGGGCATGCTGCATCTGGACCTGCCCGAGGTGGATCTGGTCCTGTCCCCCGACGGCCGGGTGACGGACGCGAACCCGCCGGACGCCAGTTACACCCACACGCTGATCGAGATGTTCATGGTGGAGGCGAACGAGGCCGTCGCGCGCCTGCTGCACAGCCTGAAGGCGCCCTTCATCCGCCGGATCCATCCCGAGGGGGCCACCGACGCCGTGCGCCGCCTGTCCACCTTCCTGGGCGCGGTCGGAGTCCGCGCCGGACGCCGGGGGGGCGCCCACTCGCTGCAGGACATCCTGGAGGCCGTGAAGGGGCTCCCGCAGGCCTACGCCGTGAACCTGGCGGTGCTGAAGACGCTGAACCGGGCCGAGTACAGCACCGCGACCATCGGGCACTTCGCGCTGGCCAGCAAGCACTACTGCCATTTCACCAGCCCGATCCGCCGCTACCCGGACCTGACCGTCCACCGGCAACTGGACGCCCACCTCCGGGGAGGCTCGCGGCCGGGGATTGCGGACGGGACGGCCCTGACCAGCCTGGCCGAGCACTGCACGATGACCGAGCGGAAGGCCGAGGCCGCGGAAAAGGATCTGAAGACCCTGCTGGTGCTGCAACTGTTCGCCGGGCGCATCGGGGAGCAGTTGGAGGGCGTGGTCACCGGCGTGATCGGCGCCGGGCTGTTCGTCCAGTCCACGCGCTACCTGGTGGAAGGGTTCCTGCGGCTGGAGGATCTGGGCCCGGACTGGGCCTCGGACCCCGAGCGCGGCCTGGCGACCAGTTCCCGCACGGGCGGCCGACTGCGCCTGGGGGATCCCGTCACGGTACGCATCAAGCGGGTCGACCTGGACCGGAGGCGGCTGGACCTGGGGCTGGCGGCCCGGCCCCCGGTGGATCCGAACGCCTGGGCGACCCGAGGCAGCGGCGGGAAGGACAGGAAGGGCGGGAAAGGCGGGAAGGGCGCGAAGCGGCACACCGGCCGGAAGGGTCGCTGATCGCCCCCTCCCCTACCCCGTCACCAGTTCCCGGGCCGCCCACGCGACCACGAAGTAGCGCGCGAACTTCCCTGTCAGGACCAGTGCGATGAACAGTCCCAGGGGCACCCGGAGCAACCCCGCGGCGACGGTCAGCGGATCCCCGATCCACGGCACCCAGGCAAGCAGCAGGGACCACGTACCGAAGCGCTGGAACCGCTGCCGCGCCCGTTCGAGCGACTGGGGCGACACCGGGAACCACCGCCGGCCCTGCCCTGCCGCCAGCGCCCGGCCCAGCATCCAGTTGATGACCGAGCCCAGCGTGTTCCCGACGGTCGCCACGGCAAGGTAGGCGCCCCATTCACCCGGCGTCAGGGCCACGGCTGCCGCCAGGGCCCCCTCGGACGACATCGGGACGATCGTCGCCGCCAGCAGCGACGTCACGAACAGCAGCAGATAGTCCATGGAGCCTCTCGCCAGCATCCGTCGAGCATCCGCAAACCCATACCACGATTCCGGACGCTTCGGCCCCGGACACGCTCTGGCGCCGTACCCCCAACCCGTCGTCCTGCGGCTCCCCTTCGCCTTGATCGGAACGGACCCGAAGCCTATTCTTGCGGACGTCCGCAACATCCCCGCAGCGAGGCAGACGGTGCCGGGTCGCCTTTTCGATGGAACCAGGGAACCCCGGCCCCCGATCGGCCCACGAGCCTGCCCTGCCCGCCGACCGTCGGCAGCCGGATTTGCAGTGCTGGCCGCGGCACTGGCCCTGGCGCCCCTTGCTGCCGCCCAGAACCTGTCCCCGGGACCCCTTTCGCGCCCCCACGAAGCCCTGGACCAGGCCGACCGCTGCGGGGACTGCCATTCCACGGGACGGGACGTGGGTGCCGACCGCTGCCTGAAATGCCACCCCGGTTTGGGGGCCGGCCCCGGGTTGCACGGCGGGCTGGTCCGGGACTCGGGAAAGAGTTGCGGGGACTGCCACCAGGAGCACAACGGCCGGGACTTCCACCTGGTGCGCCTGGAAGCCCAGGTCCCGGGATTCACCCACGACCGCACCGGCTTTCCGCTGGAAGGGAAGCACCAGGGGCTCGCCTGCGAGAAGTGCCACAAGGGCGAACGCAAACTGCACGGGACGTCGTCCCGCTGCGGTTCCTGCCATGAGGACCGCCACGGCGGCCAGTTCCGGGACGACTGCGTGCGGTGCCACGACGCCCGCGGCTTCGGGGGGGCGCGGGGCTTCGACCATGGGAAGGTCTGGGCGCTGGACGGACGCCACGCGGCCGTCCCCTGCCAGAAGTGCCACGCGGACCGCGACGGAACGGACCGGCGTTGGAGCGGCGTTGCCCACGGCAACTGCGACGCCTGCCACAAGGATCCCCACGCAGGGGCCATGAAGCGTCCCTGCGCCACCTGCCACGCCACCGACGGCTGGAAGACGCTGTCGGAGCAGGCGGGAAGGGACCACGCACCGGGGCGTTTCCCGCTGGAGGGACGACACCGGTCGGTCCCCTGCGCGAAGTGCCACGGCGAGAAGATGGAGCGGAAGACCGAGTCCCGGTGCGCGTCGTGCCACGCGGAACCCCACGGAGGCCGCCTGGGCACAAAGTGCGAGTCGTGCCACGACGCGGGGGGCTGGCGATTGAAGTCCGGCGCCCCCTTCGACCACGACCGGACGGCCTACCCGCTGGCGGGACGACACGCCCGGGTCGCCTGCGGGCGCTGCCACGGTGGCGGCGGTTCCTACGAGGGACGCGTCCACGGCAAGGCCCACGGCGCCTGCCGGGACTGCCACGAGGACGCCCACCGGACGGTGTTCGCCAGTGTAGAGGGTGGGGACCGGTGCGACACGTGCCACTCGGTCGCAGGATACGCACCGTCGTCCTACGGTCTGGAGGCTCACGGGCGCTCGGCCTTCCCGCTGACGGGTGCCCACAGGGCGGTGCCCTGCGAAGGACGGTGTCACCGGCCTGTCGGCGAATCCGCGGCGGGTCTGGACGGTCTGCGGCTGAAGGGCACCCCCGCGGCCTGCGCCTCCTGCCACCCCGACCCGCACGGCGGGGACTTTGCGGCCCGCGCCGGGAACAAGGGATGCGCGGCCTGTCACGCGACGACGTCCTGGAAGGCCGCCGACTTCGACCACGCGACCACCCGGTTCCCCCTGGTCGGCAAGCACCAGGGGACACCCTGCCGCACCTGCCACGGAAGCGATCAGGGGGGCGCCGCCACGACCTACCGGGGGCTGGACCGTCGCTGCGCCTCGTGTCACGAGGACCGCCATGCGGGGCAGTTCGCGGGGGCCGGCGCTCGGGACTGCGGCGACTGCCACGACTCGGAATCCTTCAAGATCGTGAAATTCGACCACGCCGGCCGGACGTCCTTTCCCTTGAAGG
>CAINDP010000168.1 GCA_903847405.1 uncultured Myxococcales bacterium
ACACCGATTTCCTGAGGAAATCGGTGTCTGTCCCCATTTTTCCGTCCCCATTTTTCCGGCGTCTGTCCCCATTTTTCCCCTCGACGTCCTGGTCGGCGGCCTGGGCGCGGGGCACACGCTGCGGGCCGCGCTGGACCTGCCCGGCGTGACGCGCGTGGTGGTGGCGGAAATCGGCGCGAAGGTCTTCGAGTGGAACCGGCTGTACTTCGCCGAGGCCAACGGGCACGCGGTGGACGACCCGCGGGTCGAGGCGGCGGTGGGCGATCTGTACGACGTGCTGGCGACCCGGCCGGGCGCCTTCGACCTGCTGCTGCTGGACGTGGACAACGGCCCCGGCTGGCTGGCCGCGCCGGGCAACGCCCGCCTGTATGGCACCTCGGGCCTGTGCGCCTGCCGGGACGCCCTGAAGCCCGGCGGGGTCCTGGCCGTCTGGAGTCCGACCCGCAATCCCGCCTTCTTCGCAACCCTGTGTGAAGTTTTTCCGGGCGCCGAGGAGATTCGGACGGACACGTTTTCCCGTCCCGCGGGCGAAATTGCGGACGTCGCCTACCTCGCCCTCAGGGACGCCCCGAGGCCCGTGGGCTGAATGCCGCGTTTGGGATCATCCGCCTCTTTCCTGACCGTTTTCATCCGATAGGCTTCCGCCCCTTTCCTGCCGGGCGATGACGGGCGGATTCGTCGTGCGGCCCTACAGAATCCTTGCCGGTCCGCGATCGAGCCCCCGATCCCGCGGCCCGCCGCCCCGCACCCGACTGCCACAGTCCCGGGGCAGGACGCGTCGTTGACAAAGATCCGCAACGGCGGGATTTCATCAGAAACGACGGACTGTCCTTCCTCCCGGTTCCAGCCGGTGCACCAGGGGGGGAAGTCCCGTGAAGGTCCACCTCCTGCGGATGGGTGCGACATGAGCCAACCAGCGACCCCGATGATCGAAGTGCCCGAGATGATCGCGGAATCCGGAGGCACGACGCTGGACCTCTGCTACCAGTGCGGCACGTGCAGCGGGACGTGCCCCTGGAACCTGGTCCGGGACTTCCGCGTCCGCGACATCCTCACCCGTGCCCAACTGGGCCTGGAAGGCTACGAGGGCGAGGCCCTGTGGATGTGCGCCACCTGCAACGCCTGCGTGGACCGCTGTCCCCAGGGCGTCGAGATCGTGGACCTGGTCCGCACGATCCGGATGCTGATCGCGGAAACGGGGGCCGCCCCCAAGACCCTGCGGGCCGTCCTGGGCAGCGTGCAGTCCAACGGCAATCCCTGGTCGGGCGACCCCGCGGCCCGCATGGCCTGGACCCAGGACGCGCCGGTCCGGCTGTTCGACGGCGCCCCCGAGTACGCGCTGTTCACCTGCTGCTCGCAGGCCTACGACCCGCGCAACACGAAGGTGGTCCGGGCGACCGTCAAGGTCCTGGACGCGGGCGGCGTGTCGTACGGCTTCGTGGGCGGCGCCGAGTGGTGCTGCGGCGACGCGGTGCGCAAGACCGGCGCGGAAACCGCCTTCGGCAAACTGGCGGCCCACAACGTCGGCGTCCTGAACGACCTGGGCGTCCGGCGCCTGCTGGTGCCCTCGCCCCATTGCCTGAACACGTTCAAGAAGGAGTACCCGGACCAGGGCGGGACGTGGGAGGTCACGCACGTCGTCGAACTGCTGCGCGACCTGGTGCGGGGCGGCCGCCTGGCCCTGAAGAAGTCCGTCCCCGCGAAGGCGATCTACCACGACCCCTGCTACCTGGGCCGCAACAACGGGATCTACGACGCGCCCCGGGACGTCCTGCGCGCCGTGCCGGGGCTGGAACTGATGGAGTTCGGGCGCACCCGGGACGAGGCGATGTGCTGCGGAGGCGGCGGCGGACGCCTGTGGATGGAGGCGCCCGTGGAGGAGCGCTTCGCCGTGCTGAAACTGCGGGAGGCCGTCGCGAAGGGCGCGGACACGGTCGTGACCGCATGCCCGTACTGCATCTCGATGTTCGAGGACGCGAAGACGGCCTTGGGATTGGACCAGGTGCAGATCGCGGACGTGGTCGAAATCGTTGCGCAGGCCCTGTAGCCCGGCCGACACGTCTTGGCGGACGGCGAGTTTGCGCAGGAAACGGAGGCCCCCATGGAACCCAGGATCGGCGTGTTCGTCTGTCACTGCGGAACCAACATCGGTGGGGTCGTGGACGTCAAACGGGTGTATGAGGCCGCCGCGGCCTGGCCCGACGTCGTGGTCGCCACCGAGTACAAGTTCATGTGCTCGGACCCCGGCCAGGGCCTGGTCAAGGACGCGATTGTCCGGCACAACCTGACGCGCGTGGTGGTGGCCGCCTGCTCGCCGCGCATGCACGAGCCGACCTTCCGCAAGACCTGCGCGATGGCCGGTTTGAACCCGTACCTCTTCGAGATGGCCAACATCCGCGAACACTGCTCGTGGGTCCACGAGGACAAGGAGGCCGCGACCCTGAAGGCCATCGACATCGTGCGGGCGGCCGTCGCCAAGGCGCGCCTGCTGGAACCGCTGCAGTCGCGGGTCGTGTCGGTGACCCCGAAGGTGCTGGTGGTCGGCGGCGGCGTGGCGGGCATCCAGGCGGCGCTGGACATCGCCAACGCCGGCACCAAGGTCGTGCTGGTTGAACGCGGCCAGTCCATCGGCGGCCACATGGCCCAGTTGGACAAGACCTTCCCGACGCTGGACTGCAGCGCCTGCATCCTGACGCCCAAGATGGTGGCGGTCGCCCAGCACCCGAACATCGACCTCCTGACGTACAGCGAGGTCGAATCGGTCGAGGGGTTCGTCGGCAACTTCAAGGTCCGGATCCGCCGCAAGGCCCGGTACGTGGACGAGTCGACCTGCACGTCCTGCGGCGTGTGCCTGGAAAAGTGCCCGAAGAAGGTGCCGTCCGAGTTCGACGAAGGGATGATGACCCGGAAGTCGATCTACCGGGCGTTCCCCCAGGCGGTGCCCGGCAAGCCCGTCATCGACAAGGAATCCTGCACGTACTTCAAGAACGGCAAGTGCAAGATCTGCGAGATTTTCTGCGAGCCGAAGGCCATCCGGTGGGACGACCAGGACCGGGTCGTCGAGGAGAGCGTCGGCGCCATCATCGTCGCCACGGGCATGGGGCTGATCGACCCGCACGGCCTGGGCCAGTGGGGGTACGGGCGGTTCCCGAACGTGCTGACGGGCCTGGAGTTCGAGCGACTGAACAACGCCACGGGCCCGACCGGCGGCCGCATCGTCTGCAAGGACGGCAACGCGCCGAAGTCCGTCGCCATCCTGCACTGCGTGGGCAGCCGGGACCGCAACCACAAGGAGTACTGCAGCCGCGTGTGCTGCATGTACGCGCTGAAATTCGCGCACCTGATCAAGGAAAAGACGCACGCCACGGTCTACGACTTCTACATCGACATGCGCTGCTTCGGGAAGGGATACGAGGAGTTCTACAACCGCCTGCTGCACGAGGGCGTGAAGTTCATCCGGGGCAAGGCGGCCTACGTGACGGACCAGTCCATCAGCGACGAGGAAGCCGGGCACCTGGTGGTCAGCGCGGAATCGACGACGCTGGGCCAGGTCCTGCGCGTGCCCGTGGACATGGTGATCCTGGCCTCGGCGGTGGCGCCCCAGAAGGACGCCGGGGCGGTGGCGCGCCTGTTCGGCATGGGCCTCAGCCCCGACGGCTTCTTCATGGAAAAGCACCCGAAACTGGAGCCCTTCAGCACCGCCACCGACGGCGTGTACCTGGCGGGCGCCTGCCAGAGCCCGAAGGACATCCCGGACACCGTGGCCCACGGCGCCGCGGCGGCATCCACCGCCCTGTCGCTGATTTCGCGCGGAACGGTGGAGGTCGAGGCCGCCACCGCCGAGGTGATGACCGACTTCTGCAGCGGCTGCAAGGTCTGCCAGGACGTGTGCCCCTACGGTGCGCTGTCGTTCCACGCCGACACGCGCGTCGCCGAGGTCAACGGCAGCGTCTGCAAGGGCTGCGGCACCTGCGTCGCCACGTGTCCCTCGGGCGCCATCGT
>CAINDP010000169.1 GCA_903847405.1 uncultured Myxococcales bacterium
CGGGCAGCGTCAAGCAACAGGGGCGGGGCGCGAGGCGGCATCGGCACGACCGCACGTTGGCGGCGCCCGTCCGGGCGGTGACGCGGTACCGGTGAACAGTTGGCAACCAGCCGGCGACTGAACGGGCGGAACGAACGGAATCGGTGCACACTCGGGGACGCGAAGTCCCCGGACAGGGGGGAATCATGGGTAGGCGAGCGGCATTGGGGTTCACGATGGGACGTCGGATGGGGTTGGCCCTGCTGGGGGTGCTGCTGTGCGTGGCCTGCGACCTGGGCACCGACGACCTGTCCAGGAAGGACCCGGCGTGGGCGCCGCCGGGGTCCGGGGGCGAAACGCTGGCGACCGCGACGAAAGGGCAGGACTCGACCCTCTGCAGCAGCGGCGCCGCGACCCTGGATTTCTACAAGGCTGATCAAGCCTACGCCTTCCTGCTGGACCTGGAGGCGGGCCTGAAGACCCAGCTGTGGACGAGGGCCGTCGATCAGAACGTCCCCCCGGTGGACACGGTCATGGCCCTGTATGGACCCGTGGACACCATCGGAGCGATCGAATGGACGCCGAGGGCCTACTCCGATGACGCACCCGGCGCTTCGGGCGGCACCGAGGTCTGGGCTGCGATGGACGTCCTGGTTCCGGCGAGAGGCACCTATCTTCTGTACGTGTCGACATACGACGGCGCCGGACGGGGTCCCGTCACCATCGGCGCCACCCCGGAGTCGGAAACCGGGCTCTGCCGGGTCGATTGCGGCGACGCCACGCCGTTGAACAGCGTTCAGGACCTGATCGCGGCGATCCCGACGGAACCCTGGCCATGCAACACCGCTTCCACGCCGGGGCCCTGGCCCGTGACCCCCGTCCTCTGCGCGAAGGTTCCCCTGGAGGTCAACACCAGCGACATTCCGTTGCCCGACCTGCCCGGGGTCTGTGGCACCAGCACGTTCCCGAAGATGGTCTATCCCGAGGTCGATGCCTCGGTCCAGTTCTCCCTGGCAACGCAAGACGTTGCGCCGATTTCCGGCCTCGTGATCCCCTCCAGGATCCATGTCACGGCCGGGACGTCATTCCGCCTGCGAACCACTTCCCGTATCGACACGGCCCACTCGCTGGCACTGGCGAAACTGACATTCCTGCCGGCCTCCTACACCTCCTGCGAGGACGAAGCCTGGCGCTGCGAGGCCGACAAGGTCTGCTACGAGCGGATCGTCGACGGCATCTTCGACCCGGACTACCTGTACTGCCTTGGCTGCGACCACCTGCCGGCAGACCAGTGCGCCTGCCGAACCGGCAAGGACACGGCCGCCGACGGGGCCTGGTGCAGCGTCCCCCAGGGCGAGGGCGCCACGTCGGTGACCGGCACGTGCAGCGCAGGGATTTGCGACACCACTCCTGCGGAAGTCCCGACGGCGATTCCCTATGTCGAGGCGTTCGATTCCGCGCGAAACATCGAGGAGGCGGGATGGACCCCCCAGGTCGAAGGGACCTCCACGTACTCGCACTGGAACATCATCAGGGTCGGGAACCCGGCCATCGACGGGCGCCTGACGTATTCGGGCTCGCCCGACCCCGACCTGGTGAAAACGACGATCCTCAGTCCGCTCATCGACGCAACGTCCAGCGGGCAAAGCGGCTACGACCCGACGTTTTCGACCACCGT
This sequence comes from uncultured Myxococcales bacterium, assembly GCA_903847405.1. GTDB lineage: Bacteria > Myxococcota_A > UBA9042 > DTJE01 > DTJE01 > CAIZWN01. The sequence goes on from CAINDP010000169.1 coordinate 1,658, forward strand.
TCAATGGCGCTCATCGTTCTCCACGGACGATCCTCCGCTGGAAGTGACCCTGAAGGCACTGGCGGGTGATGCCCTCGCCGGCACGCTGTCGACGACACTGTGGTCGGCGACGACGACGGCACTGGATTTCGACCTGTACTCCCTCACCCTGCCGGCCGAATTGAAGGCGCTCGATACGTTGCGGATCGGTTTCCAGGTGGGCCATGGCCTCACGACACGCACGACCGGTCACTGGCAAATCGATCGGGTCGTCGTCGCGGCGGGTGTCCCGAACCGGCTGGTCAAGGCACGGGTGTTCCGGTGCCTGGACAACGGCCAGGAATGCTGGTCCGAAGCGGGCGGCCAGGTACTGTTTGACGTCCCCGAGGGCGAACCGTTCCCGACCCTGACGATGGACGCCTGCGAGCATTGGAAGGTGGCGCTGTGCTACTTCGATCCGGATGCGACCTCCTTGACGTGGGAGTTCTTCGGGGAGCCGTCGCTGGGCCTCGAAGGGGCGCCCCTGGACGCGCCGGCTTTCGTCTACCCCAAGAAGTTCGGGGTCGGCCCGATGAACGGTTGCCAGACTTCCCCCACCACGACCGCAGCGCTGTGCGGCACTCCTGCGGCGCCAGGGTACTTCGTCTGTCTGGCGGACCTGGCGCCGAATTGCCAGGAGGCCAGCGCGGGCCAGTATGACCTGGGTCTGGTCGCACGGGACGAGGACGATCCGGCGAAACAACTCCACAGTCCCCTGGAGTCGATGGTGAAGGTCCGGTTGAAGGTTGCCGCGCCGGAGATGAAGGCGTGCCTCACGGCCGCGGAATGTGCGGACGACAACCCCTGCGACGCGGATTCCTGTCCCTACGGGTTCTGCCGCCACTCGCCCTATAACGTCGTGCCGGAGTGCTGCTACGCGCCGGCCGGCCTGAGTCCCGTCACCGGACTGCCCTGGGACGCGGCCGCCCGCCAGACGTACGCGGACGCCCAGTGCAACGATCTTGACCCCTGCACCACCGACGCCTGCGGCACGGACGGGACGTGCAGCCACGTGGCGGTGTCGGGATGCGTACCGACCTGATGAGGCATGACGTGACCCGTACGACCGGGTGTCCGAGACGCGATGCACTGACCCTCCTGGCGATGTCCGGGGTGGCCCTGGCGTGCCTGGGCCTGCCTGCGCACCTCGCCGCTTCGCCCGCGGCGGCCCTGGTGTGCATCGTCACCCGGGGCGCGATCCCGGGCCTGGAGCCCGAGTTGCTGGACGGCGCCCTGTCCCTGGAACAGCGCAAGCGCGGCATCGTCGTCGTTCGGACCGAGGCCGGCCGCCCTGAAGCCTGCCCCCTTGCCCCCGCCGGCCAATCGCGAATCGTCCTGGTCCTGGGCCCGGGCGGGGACGTGACCGTGACCGGGCCGTCGGGCGGCGCGCAGGTCCTGGCGATCGAATCCCTGGAGCGGGTGGATCGGGCCCGGGAACTGGCTCGCCAGGCGATCGGACTGGTGCCGGATTCCCGGGACCGTGGTCCGGCCTCCCTGATCCAGGGGACGCTGCCGCGACTGCCACGGGACGCGGTCATCGACCGGCGCATTGCCATCGCACCTCGAGGCTACGCCCTGGCGGGGGGACGCTACGAGTACCGGTCGGGGAACGGGGCCCACGCGGGCGGTCTGGACGCGGAACTGGGCCTGTCGATCCTCGACGGGCGCTTCGAGGTGGGGGCACGCGCCGGCTGGCTTCGTGCCGCCGCCGTGGGCGGGACGGCGGGTCCCGTGTCGCTGCAGGCGGTTCCCGTCGAACTGGTGGCCCGGGGCGGTCCTCGGATCGGCCGCTGGCTGCTGCGCCTGGGGGTGTCGGTGGGCCTGGAGTGGCGACGGATCGAAGCCTCCAGCCCGCCCCTGCGGTCCCAGGCAATCCGACGCACGGACGTCGTCGCCGGGGTCGGGGGCGAGGTCGAGGTGGCGGTGGACCTGCTGCCGGGCCTCCGACTGGCGCTGGCCGGAACGGTGCGGGGGTTCCCCGGGGGCACGCGCTACGCATGGAAGGACACCGTGGCCTACGAAGCGCCGCGCATCGCGGCCGGGGCGTCCCTGCGCCTGGTGGTGGTTTTTCCCGGGGTGCCGAAATGAGTGGTCGGCCCCTCCCGGGATTCGGGGGAATCGAGGAGGACGGCGTGGGCGATCCGGGGTTCGACCTGGCCCTGCGATGCCGGGAGGGCGACCCGGCGGCGTGGAGCGAGTTGTACCTCGCCCACGGGCGCCGGGTGGCGTCGTTCCTGCGGCGGCTGCTGGGGAACACGCCGGACCTGGAGGACCTGGTCCAGCAGGTCTTCGTCAACCTGCTGTCGTCGCTGCCGAACTTCCGGGGCGACGCCCGCTTCGGCACGTTCGTGCTGGGCGTTGCGACGCATGTCGCCGACACCCACCTGCGCCGGGAATTCCGGTGGCGGCGCCGGAAGGTGGCATACCGCCTGTGGACCGACGCCGGTCCGTCGCTGGGGTACGACCCGGCCGCCGGGGCCCAGGCCCGGGAAATCCTGGCGGTCACCTTCGGCGCGCTGGGGCAGATGGACCTCGGCCACCGGGCGGTGTGGACCCTCAGTGACGTGGAGGGCCTGGATTCCGAGGAAGTGTCCCGAGCCCTCGCGATCCCGGCCGGGACCGTGCGATCGCGACTGTTCCATGCCAGGCGGCGGGTCGCGACGGCCCTCGTGGAGGCAGGATTCGAGGTTCCGGGACCCAGGGCGAGCGGGCCGGGAACGGCAGGACGAGGCGAGTGATGGACACGTGTGAGCGAGCGGCGCTGTGGATGGACCAGGCCGAACCGGGAGCCCTGGGGCCGCCGGAAATGCGCCAGCACCTGATCGAATGCCCTGCCTGCCGTCGCCGAGCCGCGCTTCGGGACGAGGCGGTGGCCCTGTTCCGTCAGGCCACCGACGGGCCGGCGGTCCCGATGCCGTCGCTGGCGGCCGTCCGGGGGGCTGCACATCCGGCTTCCCGCGATCGGCGGCGTGTCGTCGGGATCACAGGGGCGTTGGCAGCCGCGGCTCTTCTGGTGGCGGTGTGGGCCGCGTGGCCGCGGGTGTCCGGAACGGACAACGGCCGAAACGAATCCCGGCCTGCGGAATCGCCGACCCTTGCCGGCCAGATCATCGAGGCTTCGGAAGGCGAGGTGGCGATCGCCGACCCGCGGATCGCGTCGGTGACGCTGGCGGCGGGGACGCGCCTGGCCGTCGATGCCTGGAGCGCCGAGGTCACGCGACTGCGCCTGGAGCGCGGGCGAATCGAAACGGACGTCCGGCATCGCGCAACGGGCCAGTCCTTCGAGATTCGCACGGACCTGGCGGTGGTCCGGGTCGTCGGAACGCGCTTCGTCGTGTCCTGCGTGCCCGGCGTCGAAACCGTCGTCACCGGCATCGAGGGCGTCGTGCAGGTCGACCGGGCGGACGGAAGGGCCGTCGGCCGGGTGACGCCGGGCCTGACGCTGCGGGTGTCGGCGCCGGAGGACGCGGGTCGCGACGGTGGTGCTGCTACGGCGCGAGTCGCCGCCCTGTCGATCCAGGAACGGGTTGCCCCCCTGGACCGCGCGACGCCTGCGATCGCGCCGGCGCCGGGGTCCCGGGTGCCGACGCCGCCCGCCCGGGCCGTGGCTGCGGAACGTCGTGCCGGCACCCCCGGAACGTCGCCCGACCGGCCCACCGTCGAGGACGCCATGGCGGTTGCCCTGGCGCTCCTGTCGCGCGGCGCGGACCGCGAGGCGGTGGACACGTTGACCGCGGCTCTGCCCACCGCGGGCCCCCAGCGACCGCGACTGCTGGCGCTGCTGGGCGATGCCCACCGGGTCGCAGGCCGACTGAACGAGGCCCGAACCGCGTACGAGGAGGCCCTGTCCGCCGACGACGGGAGCGTGGGCGAAGGCGTGCAGGTGGATCTGGCCGCCCTGCTGCAAGCCGACCTCCATCGGCCCGAGGCGGCGGCCGCGGCCTGGCGCCGGTACCTGGAGGCCCATCCCCGGGGCCGCTACGTGTCCCGCGCCCTGTGGGAACTGTCGCGCATCGCCGAGGACGCCGGACGCACCGAGGAGGCACTGGAAGCCTGTCGACGACTGGTCCTGGAATCCCCCGGATCCGAGGAGGCGCCCCGGGCGTTCGTCAAGGTCGGCCGGGCGCTGATCGATCGCGGCGACCTTCCGGCGGCCGAGGCCTGGTTCCAGGACCGGGGCCAGGATCCCGCCCCGTCCATCGCCGAGGCCGCGGTCGTCGGCCTGATGCGGACACGCCTGGCGCAGGGACGCGGCGACGATGTCCGCTCGCTGGCCGCCACGCATGCGCTCCGGTTCCCGACGGGCGAACGCCGCGGCGAGGTCCAGGCACTGCTGGACGCGGTGGGACACCCGGATCGCCCGCGCTGAAGTCCCGGTGCTGGGCCCGCGCCTCCGCTGGATTCCCGGCAACCGCTTGTGTATCTTCTTCGTAGACACTTCGGAGCGACCACCATGCCCAGCCGCGTCCAGAAATGGGGCAACAGCCTGGCGTTGCGGATCCCCAAGGCCTACGCCGAGGAAGTGGGACTGCGCGAGAACTGCGAGGTCACCCTTTCCACCCAGGACGGCGCGCTGGTGGTGCAGCCCGCCAGGCGCGTGCGCTACGAATTGGCCAGCCTGCTGGACGGCGTGACGGATCGCAACCGCCACCCCGAGGTGGACACCGGCCGGCCGGAGGAGGGCGAGGCATGGTAGGCCGAAAGCGCGCCGTTCCCGACCGTGGCGACGTCGTGTGGGTCACGCTGGCGCCCGAGGCGGGCCAGGAGCAGTCGGGTCGCCGGCCCGCGGTGGTGCTTTCGCCGGCCGCCTACAACGGGAAGGTGGGACTGGCGGTGATGGTGCCGGTGACCTCGGTGGCCAAGGGCTATCCCTTCGAGGTCGCCCTGCCCCCCGGGCTGCCGGTCGCGGGCGTGATCCTGTCCGATCAAGTCCGCACCCTCAACTGGCGGGCGCAAAGGGCGACCCCGATCGGCCGGTTGCCCGACGACGTGATGGCGCAGGTGCTGGGTCGGTTGGAAGCGCTGCTGTTCGGGTGAGGGGTGGGCGGGGAGGTCAGCGCACGCCCTGGATCTTGAGGGTCGTCGCGGCGATGCCCCAGCCTGTACCGGTGTTGTTGTAGGCAGGGAACTCGCGGCCGTCCTCCCACATCCTCCAGACGAATTCGCCGTGGTACATGCTGGACAGGTCCTGCCCACGGCGCTCGCGGGGCAGGCGATCGTTCAGCAGCATCGTGAAGTTGCAGAGGGCGTCGTCGCCGTTGCCGGCGATGTGGCCTTTGTAGGGCCAGTTGGCGGGTGCATCCTGGGGCCGCTGGCAGATTCGCGACACCTGCAGCGATTCCAGGGCGGGAAGCGGCACCAGGGAGGACACGAAGATCAGCCGGTTGGCGCCCGGCATTTCGGGACCGGCCACCCAGGGATAGGGATCGGGCCGTCGGGGAATCCCGAACCGGTCCAGGGGAACCGGCCCCCATGACCAGAGCAGAGTCCACGAGTACAAGGAATGCTCGATGAGCACATAGGACCAGGTGAAGGGAAACACATAGGACTGAAGGTGAATGCGATCCCCGGGACGGATCTTCGGGGGGCCGGGGAGGCTGGCGAGGTCCACACGTCGAAAGCCCTTCGGGGTCAACTCTTCGATATAGAAGGACCCGTCCGCGCCGACCATGTACAGAGGCGCACGGGAGGTCATCCATTCGTGATCGGAACCGGTCGCCACAGGGGTTTGAGTACCGGCCAAGGTCAGGGCGAGGTAGAGGAGCCAGGCGATAAAATTGGACGTTATCAAGGCGATTCCTCCGACCGGGGAGGAAGGTTCAGCGCCTGATTCTGCAGGTCGTCCAGCCAGTCCAGTTGGTCCCCCAAAGTACGAACGTCCGCGATTGCTTCCGGCGGGTCCCGCAAGGAACGCCCCGATCGGCTCGCGACCTCGCGTGCCGCCAGTTTCAGCGCCTCCAACCGGCGGTTCCAGATCCGCGCGACCATTGGGGCCAGTCGATGCTCCAGCCGCGCTCGGACAGCGCGCAACCGATCGAGTTCCGCATCCCGGGCCAAGAGTAGGGAGTCAGGGTAACCGTTCAGATCCTTCCCCTTCAACGACAGAATCGACTGCAGCACCGGCCCCACCACGCGTTCCCACACCGCCGAGAACCGCCGCAGGTCCTTGCGCGTCGCCTCGGCCAACGCAATCGCCCTCGGGGATCGGGCCCCGCGGCTTGCTGCCGTCGGCCCCCGTCGCGACCGGGCGATCTGTTCGGACATCACCGTCCGCACGGCGGCCCCGGAGTGGCAACTGTCCAGGATGAACGACATCTGTGCGCCTCGCTGGACCCCCTGGTCCACGACGTCCGACACCGCTGCATTGGGTAGGATATCCCCGGGCAGTTCCCCGTACAGCACCCCGATCAGGCCCGCGGGGGATCCGTGGCCCGAAAAGTAGCCGACCAGTTCGTCCTCGGGGCCGGCGCCCTCGACCAGGCCCTCGTACTCCTCGCGCATCTGTTCCGCGGTGGCGTCGGCCGCGGTCTGGACCTGGAAGCCTCGCGACCGCAGTTGCTCCTGGAACCGCATGGCCTCGTCGGCCGGCGTTTCCAGCGGCGAAATCCCCACGTAGTTCTGGTTCGCCACCAGGACGGCCCGCTTGCGACCGGCCCGGTAGGCCTTCGGCGCCGCCTGCCCTGCCCCGACCTGGGCGATCGTCGCATGGTGGTCCGCCTGTTCCGGATTCCCGACGGCCAGTTCCCGCGTGGCGACCAGGGCAAGAACGTCGGCCAGATCCTGCCCGGGATGTTGCGCCAGGATTTCCTGCAGGGCCGGGGCAAAGGAATTGTCGAACGCCCACTCCCGGGGCCCGGCCGAGGCGACCACCGTGGCCGATCCGCGCGGCCGCAGCCGGCTGGCCCCTTCCTCGTACCCCAGGCCCCGGACCTCGCGCCGCAGCGCGGAACGCGAACCCGACCGGGGCCGGGCCTCGGACGACGACGCAGCACCCGAGTCCGGATTCCCTTCCTTTTCGGGGGGCCGCCGGTCCAGTTCCGGTTCCATGACGCCCTTGCGATCCCAGACGGGACAAAGAAATATCACGATTCTCGCAGGGGGTGGAATCCCCAACTACAGGTCCTGGGACGCCTCGTCCCTTCGTTTGATCCTGCCCCCCTCGAAACGGTATGATGTTGCAGACCCGTTTCCGGAGGTGCGCATGAAGACCTTTGCCACCGGTTCCCTTTCGTTGCTGGCCGCGCCGCTGGCGGTCCTGGCGATGGCGATCCCCGCCCGGGCGAACCCCATGGTCACCGAGGGTGCGCACGGCCTGCAGGTGCCGTTGACGTTCCACGCCCAGGTGACGTGGTACTGCGCCAGCGGCTTCGGCGAGTGCAAGGCGCCGGCCCCCGTGCAGCGGGACGGCACGGCCCTGGACCTGGCCTGGCAGCAGGCCTCGGTGTCGACCAACACGGGCAGCGGCGTGACGGGCGTGACGGCCTTCCAGATCTGCGACTGCAACCTGTCGGTAGGGACCTACAGCTACCTGATCACGCCGGCTGCGGGTCTCAACAACTACGGGCCCGACACCTACACGGTCCCGGTGGCCATCGTCGATCCGCCGCCCGGTCCCCAGACGATGCCCGACGTGACCGACGAGGAAATCGCCGCCTGGGACGAGCCCGATCCGCCGTGGCCCCAGGGCGTGGACTGCGTGGCCTGGTGCGCGAATCCGCCGATCCCGGAAACCGTGCCCGACATCCTGGCCTCGGACGTCCCGATCGCCACCGACGTGATCGCCGACGTGCCCGTCGCCGCGGATGTACCCGTCGTCCAGCCCGACACCGGCAGCAGCAAGGGATGCGCCGCCGGCGGCCTCGCGTCGCCCGTCACGGGCCTGCCGTTCGCCGCGGCGTTCGCCTTGCTGGCCCTGGCCCGCATCCGACGTCGGCCCGCAGCGTGAACCACCGAACGCCTCGTCGGATGGGACCGACGGCCCCTGGGACCGCCCTGATCCTCGCCCTCGCCGCCGTCCTGCTGGCGCTTCCGGCTTGCGGCCGCTTCGGCCCCGCCCCGTCCCCCGCCGCACCGCCCTCGCCGTTCACGATCGACTGGGACCCGGCTACGGGCAAGGGCGCGGTGGTCCAAGCCATGCCCGGGGGCGATCGTCTGCGCATCTGCCTGCAATGCCGCTATGCCGGCTATGCAGGCGGCCTGTGGATCGGCAGCCAGAACGGCCCGGGCTTCCGCTGGCAACCGCAGGTCGGCGACGCGGGGGGCCTGCCCGACGTCGGCCTGTTCTGCGCCCAGGACGAAAGCATCGTGGATCTGGACGACGGCACCGAATACGCGCCGGGGTGGTCCGAAAACGTGGGGCGCGGCGACGACGGCGTGAAACTGGCCTATGTCGAGGGCGCGATCCTGGATGCCGGTACGGGCCCCGACGGCGTGGTCCTGCGCTCGGTCAACCGGGCCGGCGGCCTGGAGGTCACCCGATACCTGTCGTGGCCCCGTGGCGCGGCCTATGTCGTGATCGCGTCCCGCATCCGCAACACCGGCGATCGGCCCCGTCGGCTGGCCCTGTGGACCGGCGACGACCCGTGGGTGGGCCGGTACTCCACGTCGGAAGGCGACATCGGCTGGACCGCGGACGGACTGGTGTTGACCGAAGCCCGCATCCCGGGCGCCGCGTTCAAGTATGGCGGCGTCGCCGACCTGGGGAACCCGCTGCTGGGCGACCGCTCGGATTCCTTTTCGGGCGTGGCGAACCTGATCATTCCCGACCCGTCCCTGCCCCCGCCGGACGTCGTGTATTTCGCCAACGGCTTCGCGCATAGTGACGCGGACATCGACCCGTTGCGCGCCCTGGAACCCTGGACCCCGACGGCCATCAACCTGGGATGGACCGCGATCGACCTGGCGCCCGGCCGGACGGCGACGTTCCGCTATGCATTGGGTCGCGCCGACATCGCCGCCGACGGCCTGCCCATCCCCCCGCCGATCCCGCCCCGGGCCTGGGGCTTCGACGCGGTGTGGCACGAGGCCTTCCACGAGGCCGGCCCGCCGCCGCCCGCCACTCCCCGCAAGGAAACCGGACTCCCGGTGCGCTTCGCGGCCGAGCGCATCGTCATGACCGTGGAACCCGGTCGTATGCGCATCGACGCCCGCTATGAAATCGCCAACCGCACGGACGGCGCGCAATCCCTGTCCCTGCTGTACCCGTTCCCGATCGACGCGGACCACCCCGCCCCCGACGCGATCGAGGTCGACGGCGTCCCGTGGCGACAGGTCGACAAGGGGATCATCTGGCGCCTGGACCTGGCCCCCGGCGCGACGAAGACCATCACCGTGCGCTATGCGCAGGCCTGCCTGCGACCTGCAGCCCGGTACATCCTGACCACGACCGGCCGCTGGGGCGCGCCCCTGGGCCATGCCGCGTTCGAGGTTCGCTGGCCGTCCACCCTGGCCGACGTGCGGGTGTCCTACCCCGGCACCGTCACGGACGAGGGCCCCGAACGCGTCCTGCGGTTCGACGCGAAGGACTTCCGACCCGACCGCGATCTGGCTGTGACGTGGAGCCCGGCCTACCCGCCGTGACGCTGCATGGGCATCGGCGGCAAATGGCGCTTGAATCCCACGGAACCTCCCCAACCGAATGTAGTCAATTGACTACATTGCCGCTTGACACCATGAAGCCCCCCCCCTACGGTGACTTCAATCAGCACGTGCCATGGAGTCTGCCATGCACTCGAGCCGCCTCGTGCTCTCGGGTTTCCGGATGACCGGCTGCGTGCGGTTCGGGGCGCTGGTGGGCGCCTCGATTCTTCTGCTGCTGATGACGGGTTGCGGGTCCGGTACGACGACCGTGCTCCCCGGCGACGACGTTGCTGACATCAACACAGACAGCGCGTTGCAGGACCCCGGGGCGCCGGACGCTCCCGAGGATGTGCCGGGTCGACCGGACTTGAACCTGGATGACGGGACGCCGGACCTGCCGGATTCGGCCGATACCCCGACGATGGACGTGGACGTGTCGCCACCCGAGGATCCGGGCAGCGACCCGGGGGTCGATCCGGGATTCGACCCGGGTTCCGATCCGGGCGACGATCCCGGCCCCGACCTGCCGGACCCGGGTCCCCCGGACGTCTGCCAGCCTTCCTGTCACAACATGGAATGCGGCGACGACGGCTGTGCCGGAACGTGCGGAACCTGCTCCGGCGGGAATGTCTGCCAGATCGGGCTGTGCGTCTGCGCGGCAAACGATCACAAGGCCTGCTGCGACCAGGCGGTCTGCTGGGTCGACAGTTGCGGCGCCGTCGGCGACCAGATCGCGGACTGCCTTTACGGGTGCGCGGACGCGACATGCCTGGCGTGCGTTCCGAACTGCCTGGGCAAGGAATGCGGCGGCGACGGCTGCGGAGGCGTTTGTGGCTTGTGCCCGAACGGGGCCTGCGACGGCCTGTCGTGGACGCCCTCCGGGACCTGCTCGGAAGACGGGATCTGCGTTCCGGAATCGGTCCAGGTCTGCGATGACGGAAACGCCTGCACCACCGACACCTGCGACGCGGTTGCCGGATGCGCCCACGGGATCTCGGACGACGGCACGATCTGCGTGCCCGGGGTGTGCAACGGGCTGACCTGGGTATGGCCGAAGTCCTGCCTGGACGGGTCCTGCGTCGGCGACGGCGAGTCCTCGTGTAACGACGCGGTGGAATGCACCACCGACACCTGCGATCCGGCGGCCGGATGCAGCAGCACCATCCTGCCGAACGAGTGCCTGATCGACGGGGCCTGCGTGATCGAAGGCGCGACGTCCGGAAAGTGCCTGGCGTGCGTGCCCCTGGCCAGCGCGGACTCATGGACCTACGTCACCGCGAGGGCCTGTGACGACGACGACGCCTGCACCGTCGACGACCGATGCACGGCCGGCGCATCCGGCGACACCGGTTGTGCGGGGACCGCCTACTCGTGCGACGACAACCTCGCCTGCACCACGGACGCCTGCGACGGACTGGGCGGCTGCAGCAACACCCTGCTGCCGGGCCTGTGCATGATCGACGGCGCCTGCTACGCCGACGGGCAGTCGGACGCCGCGAATGCCTGCAGTTTCTGCGCGGTCGACAGTTCACCGACGGCC
>CAINDP010000170.1 GCA_903847405.1 uncultured Myxococcales bacterium
CAGCAACGCGGCCTTGGCGTCCGCGACCGGATCCGCCACCAGGGCATCCGCATACCGTTCGAGGACGAGGTCGACCCCCTGCCGGACCAGCTCGGCGACCGCCAGACGGGTCCGCAGGTGGACCTGCTTCAGGTGCGAGTCCTGCTCGGGGGTCAGATACACTGTGGTGGCAACCTTCCGTCCGCCCACGTCAACCCTCCGGTGGCCCGCGCGAGGGGGCCAGTGTGCCCCAAGGGGAAATCGAAGTCAAACGCCCCCCCGGACGATCAAACGCGAGGGTCCGGCCGCCGGTTCCAGCCACGAAATCACCTGTCGGGCCAGCCGCAGGACCCCGTCGATCGGCAGGAGGATCGGTGACAGGACCGGGAAGGCCGCCAGGGCGTCCCAGCGTTCGGCGGCGGCGCCCGGACCGAGGGTGTCGGCCAGGGCCCGGTCGGCCGGAAGCGCGGCGGACAGGGACAGGATCACCGCGACCAGCCAGGCCCGCGGCGACACCAGCGCCAGGTCGTTCGCGGCGCGCTCGCGCAGGCCCAGGGCCGCCATCGGCAGGCCGACGGCGTTCAGGCCCAGGGCGGCCAGGAGGCGTTCCGGGACCTTCCACGGGGCCGGGCCGACGTCGTTCGCGGCAGCCAGGGCCCGCCGGCAGGCCGTTTCCAGATCCAGGAGCCGTCGGCGCACCTCCATGTCGGCCTCGGCGGGCACGTCCAGCGGCTGGCACGAGGCCTGGGCCGCAACGTCCCCCCCTTCGGACGCAGGTCCCGCACCGGCGAGGATCTCCCGCCAGCCGTCCCCGAAGTCCGCGACCACGCGAAGGTCCCAGCCCGACCCGACGCCGGCCAGCCGGGCCCGCTCGAACACGCCCGCCAGGGGCATCCCCCGGGCCAGGGCCTCGAAGCGGAACACGCCCCGGACCGCACCGTCGGGCCCGTCCTCGTCCAGGGGAACGCCATCGAAGATGCTGGTGCCGACCCCCGACAACTTCTCGCCCGACGAGATCAGCTTTTCGGCCTTCATCGCCGGGAACGCCCACACGTCGCGGGCCGCGATACGCCGGCCGCCGGGCAGTCGCTGATCGTAGGTGTACAGCAGGTCCAGGCTCCCGTCGCCGTTCACGTCCTGAAGGAGGGTCGAAAGGGCCCGGGCCTCGCGACCGACATACCAGGCGAACGCCGGATGATCGCCTGCGGCCGGCACGGGGCCGGGAAAGACGAGGGCGCCGTGGAGGGTGCCGGAGGCCACGCCCGCGTCCTCGGACGTCAGTTCGATCAGGACCACCAGGTTGCGGGCCAGGTGGCCCGTGACCGCTCCGACGACGGCGCGGCGCAGCAGGACCACGCGGGTGGGACGCCAGGCAAAGTCGCCGCACCGGACGTCCCGGATGCCTTCCAGGGGGCACCTGCGCCCGTCGCTGAACCCGTCCGCGGGGAACACGAACCCGCGCGGGACCATGCCGGGCTCGCCGACGCGGATCTTCAGGACGCGCCCCGCGATCAGGGCGGCCTCGGCGGCGGTCAGGGACCGGGCCTCGGGCGCCGGGGGCGGCGGGACCGGGAGGGGGGCATCCTGGCCCGCCGCCGCCATCGGCAACAGCAGGACCAGCAGGGAGATCAACTGGATCGTCCCGAGTCGGCTTCGGCTCCGGCGAGAGTTTCCTGCGGAAACCCATCGCCTGCGCCTGCGCGCTCGGGAGGAGCAGGGGATCGGGGCCACGCGCGTCATTCGCCGGCCTCCACCGCATCGCGATAGAGGACCAGCGTGCCGTCGGGCCCGACGAGGGCCGCGAAGGTGCCATCCGGAGCCCCGCCCACGGCGCGGAACACCCGCAGGGTCCCCGGATCCAGGGGGGACCATGCCTGGACGGACGTCCGGCGCAGGACCGTGCCCGCCCAGCCGACCGCCAGGGTGGAGCCGGCCGTACGGCCCAGGCCATAGAGGAAGGTCGCGGGCTGTTCGAAGACGCGGGTGCAGCCGGACGGGACGCATTCCAGGACCAGCCCGTTGTCCCCCGCCACGACGACCCCGGCCCCCAGGGGCAGCAGGTCCCGCAGGTCCGAGGAGGTCCCGGTGGACAGGGCGCGGAAGCCCTGGCCCTCGTCCACTTCCAGGCGGCCCTGGTCGCCGGCGATCCAGACGCGGCCACCCTCCATGCACACCGCGCGCAGGGGCAGGACCCGACTGGCGCCGGCGGTCAGGACGCCCGCGACCAGGTCGAACACGGTGCCCTTCGCCCCGACGGCCACGGTGCCCTCGGACGAGGACCAGACGTCCGTCAGATCCTCGTCGGTGGTCGGGGGAACCAGGACCGGAAGGGCGCCCGACAGGTCGGCCAGCGCGCCGCCGTCCCCGACGGCCCAGGGCAGGGACACGCTGTTGAAGGCCCCGCCGGAGGCCAGGCGCACGGCCCCCAGGCGGCCGGCGGCCCCGCGCAGGACCAGGCCGTCGGCGCCCACGATCGCCAGGGAACCGTCGTCCGAAACCGCGACGCCGCGGAGGTCTGCAGTGACCCCCAGGGAGCGGTCGTACCAGGCGTCTTCCCGCAGTTCGAGGGCCGCGGATCCCAGGCCGGCCGCCGCCAGGAGGGTCGTTCCGGCCGCCGCGGTCCGCGCCGCCACCCCGCGAAGATCCGCCCGGGAGTTGTAGGGGCCGGCCACCGTCATCACGGACCAGCGCTGGCCATCGTAGTGAAGGACCACGCCCTGGTCCCCCACGGCCGTGATGTCGTCCGACCCCGCGCCCCAGACGGCGTACAGGTCGCGCCCGGGGTCCGACGGGTCGTTCGTGACCTGGAGGTGCCAGTTCAGGCCGTCGTACAGGGCGATGCTGCCGCCGCTGCCCACGGCCGCCATCCGTCCGTCGGAGGCCCGCCAGAGGGCCCGCAAGGTCGTCACGGGTCCCGAGATCTGCGATCGGACCCAGGCCGTCTGGCCACGTTCGATCAAGGTGCCGTAGGCGCCCACGGCCCGGACGCCGCCCGCGCCCGAGGCCGACACGCCGAAGAGGTCATACGTGATCCCGGTGGACTCCGTCGTGAACGCGCCCTCCAGGAACCGCAGCACCAGGCCGCCCTTGCCGACGGCGTACGCCTCGACGGCCGACAACGCGGACACGCCGTACAGGTCGATCCCGTCGGGCTCCCGCAGGACGGCCCAGCCTTCCTCGGGGGTGTGCCGCAGCACGATCCCGCCCGCACCCACCACGAACACCGTGTCGCCGTCGCCGGACACGCCGTGGAGGTCCGCGTCGGTCGGCGGGGGCGGGAAGATCGGCAGGAACGCGTCGCCGTCGCTGCGCAGGACCAGGCCCTTCGCGCCCACCGCCCAGGCGGACCCGTCGGCGGCGGACCACATGGCGTACACGTCGCCCACGGCGGAAAGGTCGATCCGCTGGAACGTGGGGCCGGGGACGCCCGGGTCGGGAATCGCATCGGGCGGCGCGTCGACCGGAAGGTCGCCGGACGTCGTGTCGTCGTCCGGCAGCGCGTCGGCCGGGTCGGGGGTGTCCAGGGCGTCCCGAGCGTCGGCGATGTCCGGCGTGTCGAGGCGCGCGTCGGCATCCACCGAGTCGGGGACGTCCACCGGCCCGACGTCTCCCCCCCCTGCGCCGCCGCAGGCGGTCACGAGGAGGAGGATGAGGACGGCAACGGGAAGCCTGGCGATCACGACACACCCCTCGAACGAACCCCTGCATTCTAGGTCGGGCATCCCCGTGAGTCTATTGATCGCCCGCCGGACCACGGCTAGACTCCTTCGCGCGTTTCCCCATTGAAAGGTGTGTCATGGTCGATGCCGTCCGGAAGTCCCTGCGCGATTCGAAGGCGGCGCGCTGGACCGCGATGCTCCTGGTGTCCTTCGCGATGCTCTGCGGCTACTTCGTGGCCGACGTGGCCTCGCCGCTGAAGCCGTTCATCGAGCAGCAACTGCACTGGACCAGTTCCGACTACGGGTTCTTCACCAGCGCCTATGGCTGGTTCAACGTGTTCCTGGGCATGCTGGTCCTGGGCGGCATCATCCTGGATCGGTGGGGCGCCCGCTTCGCCGGGATCCTGGCCTCGGTCACGATGCTGGTGGGCTGCGGCCTGAAGTGGTGGGCGATGAACACCCACACGCTGGACGGCCAGACGTGGCTGGGCGTCAACGCGCAGGTCATGGCGGCCTCGCTGGGCTACGCGACCTTCGGCATGGGCCTCGAACTGATCGGCATCACCGCCACCAAGGTCATCGTCCGGTGGTTCAAGGGCTACGAGGTCGCGCTGGCCATGGGCCTGCAGGTCGCCGTCGCCCGCATCGGGACGGGCCTCGCGCTGGGCAGCAGCGCCCCCATCGCCAAGGCGTTCAAGGTTTCGACGCCCATCCTGGTCGGCACCCTGGCGCTGGCGGTGGGCCTGATCGCCTACCTGGCCTACTGCGTGATGGACCGCCGGCTGGACGCCTCGGAACCCGACAAGGGCCCGGCCAACCCCGACGAGGCGTTCCGCCTTTCGGACATCGGCTCCATCCTGGCGAACCGCGGCTTCTGGTACATCGCCATCCTGTGCGCCCTGTTCTATTCCGCGGTGTTCCCGTTCCTGAAGTACGCGCCCGACCTCATGGTGCAGAAGTTCGGCGTGGACGAGGGCCTGTCGGGCCTCATCCCGGCGATGCTGCCCTTCGGCACGATGCTGCTGACGCCCGTCTTCGGCCGCTACTACGACGAAAAGGGCAAGGGCGCCAGCATCATGATCCTCGGGTCGGCCCTGATCATGGCGTCGCACCTCCTGTTCACCGTCCCGCTGTTCAACCACTGGCTGGTGGCGCTGTTCGCGGTGCTGCTGCTGGGCGTCGGCTTCTCGCTGGTCCCCTCGGCCATGTGGCCCTCGGTGCCCAAGCTGATCCCCGAACGGCAACTGGGCACGGCCTACTCGCTGATCTTCTACCTCCAGAACCTGATCGCCCTGATGGGCGCCCCGTACCTCATCGGCTGGGTCCTGGACGCGTACTGCGTCACGGGCCGGACGGTGTCGCAGCAGGAGGTCGACGGCGTCCTGCAGAACGTGACCAGCGTCCAGTACGACTACACGCTCCCCATGATCATCTTCTTCGGCTTCGGGGTGCTGGCCATGATCTTCGCGCTGCTGTTGAAGGCCGAGGACCGCCGGAGGAAGTACGGGCTCGAGGAGCCCTGCCACGTCCGCTAGACTCCAGCCTTCGTCCCCGTACCCGTCCCCGTGACCGCCGTCCCCTCTTTCCGTCCACGTCCACCAGGAAAATGGGGACAGGAAAATGGGGACAGACACCATTTTTCGCAAACCCCTGTTCTGACAGGCAACCTCTGACGCATGAACTATCGGAGGATCTCCTCTTCGTCACACACGGTTTTCGCAAGTCCCTGTCCACCGGCCCGCGGCCGGCGCCCGAGAAATCGGTGTCTGTCCCCATTTTCCTGTGGCTTGACTACTGAACATCCGTTTAGTATTCTGGGAACGGGAAGGGATTCGAGGCGGGACGTGGGGACGCGGGAAGGCATGGCGAGGGCGCTGCAGGACCTGCCGTCGGGCATGGTCCGCTGGGCCTCCGCACCCCGCGAGTCGCTGCCCCGCCGGACGACGGGCGTGACGGTCCTGGACACGTTGCTGGGAGGCGGGTGGCCCCGGGGGCGGATGGCGGTCCTGCGGGCCGCGGCGCCCGGGGCGGCCGGCCGGACGACCCTGGCGACGGCGGCCGTGGCCGCCACCACGGCGGAAGGCCGCACGGCGGCGTGGATCGACGGGGACGCCTCGCTGGACCCGGCGTCCCTGGCCGCCGCCGGGGCCGACCTGTCGCGGATCCTGTGGGTCCGGGGTCCCCTGTCCCTGGAATCGACCCTCGCCGCGGCCGAGGAGGTGCTGGCGGCCGGGGATTTCGCCGTGACGGTGGTCCGGCCGCCCGAGGGATCGGCGCGGGGCGGGGCCACGGCAGGCTGGGTGCGCCTGGCCCGGGGGGCGGAACGGGCCCGGGTCGTCCTGCTGGTCCTGGACCGGGGCGGGACTGCCGCCGCCGCAGGGGGGATCCTGGTCCGCGTGGGCACCCTGCAAGGCCGATGGGCGGGTCTTCCGGGACCCGGCAGCCTCCTGGTGGGGGCCGAGGTCCCGGTGGAAGCCGACGAGGGGGCCGCGGACCTCCGCCTGTCCGTCGCCGAAACCCTCGACGGCGGCGGGCCGCCCCCCGCCCCGGCGCGGGACGAACGCCCCGCCGTGCCCCGGCCGTCGGCACGCCCGGTCGGGGTGGCCCGCCCCTGGTGGGCCGGCGTCCGGGGGGCCGGCAGCGCGCTGGAGTTTTCCCCATGAAACCCGCCAACAACCGGCGCACGATCCCCCGTGAATACGCCTGCGCCCTGGCCACGGCGCTGCCGCTCCAGGCCCTGCTGCGGTCCCAGCCGGACCTGGCCGGCCAGCCCTTGGCCGTGGTGGCCGGGGAAGGAACGCGGGCGATCCTGGCCCACGCCTCCCGGGCCGCCCGGGCCCTGGGCGCGGTCCCCGGGATGACCCCCTCCCAGGCGCGGTCCGTGGCCCCCGGGGTGCTCCTGCGACCCGTGGCCCCACCGGTGATCGCGGCCGCCCGGCAGGCCCTGGTGGACGCCGCCCTCGCCTTTTCGCCCGAGGTCGACGCCTGCGACGCCGATGCGGTCGTGCTGGACGTCCGGGGGACGCGGGGCCGGTACCCCACGCCCGAGGCCCTGGGATGCGCCCTGGAAGCCGCCTGCGCCCGGGCGGGCCTGCGGGTCCGGGTGGGGATCGCCCGGGGACCGCGCCTGGCCCGCATCGCGGCCCGGGCCCGGGCAGGCGTCACGGTCCTGCCCCCCGGCGACGAGGCTGCGGCCCTGGCGGACCTGCCGATCGACGCCCTGGACCTTTCCCCCGCCCTGGCCGACACCCTCGGCCACCTGGGCCTCCGGACCGTCGGCGACCTCGCCCGCATCGACCCCCGGGGCCTGGGGATCCGCCTGGGTCCGGAAGGGATGGACCGGCACCGCCTGGCCCGGGGGATCGACGAGTCGGTGATCACGCCGCTGCCCCCTTCCGAGTCGTTCGAGGAGGCCGTCGCCCTGGAATGGACCCTGGACCGTCTGGACTCCCTGGTGTTCCTGCTGTCTGCCGCCCTGGACCGGCTGTCCGCCCGCCTGGAGGGGCGGGGGATGGCGCCCGCGGCACTGCGCCTGGACCTGGACCTGGATCCGGAAGGCACCCACACGGTCCCGGTGCGGCCGCCGGCCCCGACGACAGACCTCCGGTCCCTGCTGGCCCTCATCCGGCTGGCCCTGGAGGCCGACCCGCCACCGGGGCCGATCCGGGGGTTCACCCTGCGGGCCGAGGGCGGACGGGTCGCCGGCGGGCAGGGACACCTGTTCGGCCCCCCGGTTCCACCACCGTCGCGCCTGGCCCTGCTGATGGGCCGCCTGGGCGCCCTGGCCGGCCCCGACGGCGTCGGTGCACCCGTGGTCCTGGACGACGCCGGCTCCGACTCCGCCTCCCTGGCCCCCTTCGCGCCCCGGGCCCTCCCCGAGACCCGATCCCCCGTCCCCCCGGCACCGGGAAGGGCGGGCCCGGCGGCGCCCCCTCTCGCCCTGCGGCGCCTGCGCCCCCCGCTGGAGGTCGCGGTGCGGCTGCGGGCGGGACGTCCGGCCGAAGTCCAGGGCAGCGGCCCGGCCGGTCCCGTGGCCCGGGCCGCGGGACCCTGGTTCGCCGAGGTCCGGTGGTGGGCCGAACGGCCCGAGGCGGGGGCCTGCTGGGACGTGGAGGTCACGGGCAGGGGCCTGTACCGGCTCTGGCAGGATCTGCGCTCGGGCCGGTGGTTCGTGGACGGGCAGTACGACTGACATGGCAGGCGATCGACATCCCCCCTGGGTCGAACTGCGGGCCTCCAGCGCCTTCCGGTTCCTGGAAGCCGCCTCCCTGCCCGAGGACCTGGCGACCCGGGCGGCCGAACTGGGACAGCCCGCCCTGGCCCTGGCAGACCTGGGCGGGGTCTACGGCATCCCCCGGTTCGTCAAGGCGGCCCGGGCCGCGGGCATCCGCCCCCTGGTGGGCGCCACCGTCCCCCTGGACCTCGGGGACCTGCTGGGACCGGGTGCGGGGCGGACCGCGGCCGGACCGGGCGAACCGGCCCGCGGGCGGAATCCCGCGTCGGCGCCCGTCGCCCCCACCCTCCTCGGCGGCTCGCCCATCCGCCCCGACGAGGCCACGTCCCTGCCCCCCACGTCCCCGGGAGCCGGCCGTCCCCGCCTGCTGCTGCTGTGCCGCGACAAGGAGGGCTGGGCCAACCTGTGCGAGTTGCTGACCGAATCCCACCGGAACCGCGAAAAGGGCGATTGCCTGGCCACGCTGGGCCAGATGGAACGCCTGGGCGGAGGGCTGGTGGCGATCGCCGGCGGCCTGGACGGCCCCGTCGCGACCGCCGCCCGGACCGCGGGACGGGAAGTCGCCCGGGCGGTGGCCGACCGCCTGGCCGGGATCTTCGGCCGGCGGAACGTCGCCCTGGACCTCCAGCGCCACGGACGCCGGGACGAGGAGCACGTCAACCGCCTGCTGCAGGATCTGGCCGGGTCCCTCGGGCTGGCCTGCATCGCCACCAACGACGTCCGCTACGCCACGCCCGACCGGGCGCCGGTCCTGGACGCCCTGCTGGCCCTGCGGCACCACGTTTCCCTGGATACGGCAGGCCGGCTGCTGCCCGCCGATCGCCGGCGGCACCTGCTGTCCGCCGCCGAAATGGGGGAGCGCTTCGCCGACCTGCCCGGGGTGCTCACGGCCACGGGCGACTTCGCCGCCCGGCTGGAGTTCACCCTCGCGGACCCGGGCTACACCTTCCCCCGCTTCCCGACGCCGGCCGGGGACACGGAATTCGGCCTCCTGCACCAGTTGACCCAGCAGGGCGTCCGGGACCGCTACCGCCCCGTGACGCCCCGGGTCATGCACCAGGTCACCCACGAACTGGACCTGATCCAGAAGCTGGATCTGGCGGGATACTTCCTGCTGGTCCACGACATCGCCCGCTTCTGCCGGGACAACGGCATCCTGGCCCAGGGACGCGGGTCCGCCGCGAACAGCGCCGTCTGCTATTCCCTGGGCATCACGGCCGTGGACCCCATCGCCTTCGACCTCCTCTTCGAGCGCTTCCTGTCCGAGGAGCGCGGCGAATGGCCCGACATCGACCTGGACCTCCCCTCGGGCGACGACCGCGAGCGGGTCATCCAGTACGTGTACCAGCGCTACGGCCCGCAGTCCGTGGGCATGGCCGCCGCGGTGAACACCTACCACGGCCGCGGCGCCGCCCGGGACATCGGCAAGGTCCTGGGCCTGGACCCGGAACGCATCGGCCGCCTGGCCGGGCTGGTCGGCCACTTCGAGTTCCCGGACGACCCCCTGGAACGGTCCGCGCGGCTGACGGAGGCCGGCCTGGACGTCACCGACACCCGCGTCCGCCACTTCCTGGACCTCTGGGGCGCGGTCCGCCACCTGCCGCGCCACCTGTCCCAGCACAACGGCGGCATGGTGATCTGCGGCGGCCGCCTGGACCGCGTGGTCCCCCTGGAACCCGCCGCCATGCCGGGCCGCGTCTGCGTGCAGTGGGACAAGGACGACCTGGCCGACCTCCGGCTGATCAAGGTGGACCTGCTGGGCCTGGGGATGCTGGCGGTCCTGCGGGAAACCATCGACCTCGTGCGGCAGGCCGAGCACGTCGAGGTGGACCTGGCCCACCTGCCCCCCGACGACCCCGCGACCTACGACATGCTGCGCAAGGCGGACACCGTCGGCGTGTTCCAGGTCGAGTCCCGGGCCCAGATGGCCACCCTGCCCCGCCTGCAGCCCCGGCGCTTCTACGACCTCGTGGTGGAGGTCGCCCTGATCCGTCCCGGCCCGATCGTCGGCAAGATGGTGCACCCGTATCTCGCCCGCCGCGCCGGCCGGGAGGCCGTCACCTACGACGACCCCTGCCTGGAACCGATCCTCGCCCGGACCCTCGGGGTGCCCCTGTTCCAGGAGCAGTTGATGCGGATGGCGATGACCGCCGCGGGCTTCACGGGCGGGCAGGCCGAGGAACTGCGCCGTGCGCTGGGTTCCCGTAGATCCCGGGAGCAGATGGACCGCATGGTGGTCCAGATGAAGGAGGGCATGACCGTCCGGGGCATCCCGCCCGACGCCCAGGAGCGGATCGTCGGATCCGTGGCCTCCTTCGCGCTGTACGGGTTCCCCGAAAGCCACGCGGCGTCGTTCGCCCTGATCGCCTACGCCAGCGCGTACCTCAAGCGCCACCACCCGGCGGCCTTCCTGGCGGCGCTGCTGGACCAGTGGCCCATGGGCTTCTACCACCCGTCCACCCTCGTCCAGGACGCGGTCCGGCACGGGGTGACGGTCCGGCCCGTGGACGCCGACCGATCGGGATGGGACTGCACGCTGGAAACGGACGCCGACGACGGAAAGGAAGGGCGCCCCGGGACCGTGACCCCGCCCGAGCACGCAGGCGCAGGCGATG
This sequence comes from uncultured Myxococcales bacterium, assembly GCA_903847405.1. Taxonomy (GTDB): domain Bacteria; phylum Myxococcota_A; class UBA9042; order DTJE01; family DTJE01; genus CAIZWN01. The sequence goes on from CAINDP010000170.1 coordinate 10,488, forward strand.
GGTTTCCGCAGGAAACTCTCGCCGCAGCCGGAGTCGCCTCGGGCCGATCAATATCGCCCTCCCGCAGCGGCCCGGCCGTGCGCCTGGGGCTGAAGTACGTCAAGGGCCTGTCGCGCCAGACGGGCCTGCGCGTCCAGGAGGAGCGGGCCCGGGGCCCCTTCGACGGCGTCACGGACCTGGGCCGGCGCACGGGGGCCACGTCGGCCGAACTGTTCGCGCTGGCCGAGGCGGGCGTCCTGGGCGCGAACCGCCGGGACGCGATGTGGCAGGCCCTGGCCCTCCCCGCCACGAAGGACCTGCTGGCGGGCACGCTCCAGGAAACCCCGGAACCGGCCCTGCCCGCCCTGGGCGATTCGCAGACGATGGCCGCCGACTACGCCCGGACGGGCCTCACCACCGGCGCCCATCCCGTGGCGTTCCTGCGCGCGGGCATCGATCGGACCGGCGCCCTGCGGGCCGCCGACCTCCCCGCCGTCGCCGACGGGCGCCGGGTCCGCGTGGCCGGGATGGTCATCGTGCGCCAGCGGCCCTACACGGCCAAGGGCATGTTCTTCGCCACGCTGGAGGACGAAACGGGCCTGTCGAACGTGGTCGTGATGCCCGACCTGTTCGCCGCGAACCGGCGCCTGCTGTCCGTGGAACCGTTCCTGCTGGTGGAAGGCGTGGCCCAGAACCGCGAGGGCGTGGTCAGCGTGCGGGCCGACCGCTTCCGCGCCCTGACCGGCGGACCGCCCCACGAAGGCAGGAATTTCTGCTAGCTGCCGCCCTGGGCATACGAAATGATCCGCGCCAGCGCCGCCTTCAGGACGTCCACGTTGAAGGGCTTCGGCAGGATCAGGGTCCCCGGAAGGGCCTGCACGCGGGCCTGGACCTCGGGCGAGGTATAGCCCGTGCACACCAGGACCGGCAGGTCGAACTCGGCGCGCCGCAGGGCCTCCACCAGTTCCAGCCCCGATTTCTCGGGCAGGAAGACGTCCACGATCAGGACGTCGAACCGCGATCGATCCCGCATCAGCAGATCCATCGCCGGCTCCATGCCGTCCACCGCCACGGCCTGGTGGCCCAGCCGCGCCAGCATTTCCGTCAGCACGCGGCGGACGATGGCTTCGTCGTCGATGACCAGCACCGAGAGGGGGCCGATCACCTCAGGCTGCAGGACCGACGCGGCAACGGGCGCGACCGAAACGGTGGGTGCCTGCCGACTGCGGGGCAGGTACACCGAAAAGACGCTTCCCTGTTCCGGACGGCTGACCGCCACGATGAATCCCCGGTGGGCCTTGACGATCCCGTGGACGACCGCCAGCCCCAGGCCCGTCCCCGGCCCCATCGGCTTGGTGGTGAAGAACGGTTCGAAAATCCGGGCCGCGACCTCGGGGGTCATGCCCACGCCCTGGTCCACGACGTCCAATTGCACGTATTCGCCGGAGGGCATGTTGGCCAACGGTCGCCGCTCGCCGGACCCGAACCGCCGGTTCCGGGCGCGGATGCTGACCGGCCCACCCTCGGGCATGGAGTCCCGTGCGTTCAGGCAAAGGTTGGTCAGCACCTGCTCCAGCATCGGACGGTCGCCATCCACGTCGGCAAGGTCCGGGGCGACGTCCAGACGCAGGGGATGATCGGACCCCAGCAGCCGGGCCAGCAGCGAGGCCATGCGCGGGAGCGCGTCGCCCAGGTCGATGGTCACCCGTTGCGGGGCGGACCTCCGGGCAATCGTCATCAACTGGTTCGCAAGGTTGGCCGCCCGGTCCGCCGAATCCAGGATCGTCATCGCGGCTTCGTGGTCCGTGGACCCCCGGGCCAGCCGGCTGGCCAGCAGCGATGCGTACCCCACGACGCCGGACAGGATGTTGTTCACGTCATGGGCCAGACCGCCCGCCATGGTCGAGATGGCTTCCATCTTCTGGGCCTGGACCAGCAGCGCCTCCAGTTCGCGCCGCTCCGTGACGTCATCCAGCAGGATCGCGGCATACCGGACGGTGCCTTCCGCATCGCGCAGCGGCCACGCCCGCGCCCAGACCCAGAATCCCCGGGAAAGCCGGTCGGACGACGGCTTCCCGGTCACGCTGGCCGGAACCTGCAGGAAGAACTCGGGCAGGTCCACGGACTCGCCGACGATCGCACGGTCCAGGTCCCGCATCCCTTCCGGCCGCAACCGGCGCAGGACGTCCCGCACGTTGACCGGGAATTCCCCCAGGACCAGTTCCCGGGGCATCCCCACCAGGCGGAGCAGGGCGTCGTTCACGCCGACCAGGACCGCGTTGGAATCGACCAGGGCCAGGGCGGCAGGGGCGGTCCCCAGGACCTGGGCCAGCCACGGCATCGCATGGTCGTCGGCGAGACGGAGGTGCAGGGAATCGTTCGCCGCCATATGCCACCCGTGAGGTCTGAAACACGGTATCACGGACCATTTCCATGTCAAATGGATCGTCCCGAGGCGGCTTCGGCTCCGGGGGATACGATCGGGGATATGGGGCCCGTGGCGGTTCCGCTATACTAGCCGCCGTCCGCGAGGAGGCCCTCATGGCCGATGACATCCGGGTACCGATCACCCCTGAAGGCCTGGTCCGCCTGGAGGCCGAACTGCGCAAGTGGAAGGACGAGCGCCCCCTGGTCATCAAGGCCATCGGGGAGGCCCGCGCCCACGGCGACCTGTCCGAAAACGCCGAGTACCACGCGGCCCGCGAGCGCCAGGGCATCATCGAGGCCAACGTCAACAAGCTGGAGGACATCCTGGGACGCGCCGAGGTCATCGACCCGCGCAAGTTCCAGGGCCCCCGGATCCGCTTTGGCGCCACCGTCTGCCTGTTCGAGGAAGAACGCGGCGAGGAGGTCACCTACCAGATCGTGGGGGATCCCGAAGCGGACATCGACAACGGCCGGATCTCGGTCCAGGCGCCGCTGGGGCGCGCCCTGGTCGGCAAGGAAGAGGGCGACGACATCGTGTTCACGGCGCCGGGCCGCGTCCGCCACTTGTCCATCATCAAGGTTGAATACATCTGACCCGCCACCCCGGGGGACCCATGCGCACCTTTCACACCGACGACGAAGCCGGCACCGAGGCGGTCGGCGCCCAGGTCGCAGCCGCGCTGGGCGCCGGTGCGGTGATCGGCCTGGCCGGCCCGCTGGGCGCGGGAAAGACCGTGTTCGTCCGCGGCGCCCTTCGCGCGCTGGGAGGCAACCCCAGGGACGTCCGATCGCCCACCTTCACGCTGATGAACCTGTACGCGGCCGACATGCCGATCTACCACTTCGACCTGTATCGCCTGGCAAAGGGCGCGGAGCTGGACGGCATCGGCTTCTACGAGTTCGCCCGGGGCGACGGCCTGACGATCGTCGAGTGGGCCGATCGTTTTCCCGACGCCGCCCCCGAGATAACCCTCTGGGTCCGCATCGAATTCGACGGAACCGAGTGCGGCCGCCGCATCCTGGTCAGCGATGTTCCATTACCCGACACGCCCGGTTCGTGATATCCATGCCGTCCCGGCTGGAAACTGTCCGGACGCAATCACTGTAGTAGAGGAGTCCCATGGGATTCGCGACGAGCACGATGTCCTACACGACATGGCAGGTCCTGGCCGGCCCCCTTCCGGAGCACCGCCAGGACTTTCTGGACGGCCTGGTCCGGGGCCGGATCGGCGGAATCGACGTTGACGTGGGCCGCGATCGCGCGGGCGGCTTCGCGATCTTCGACGACCCGCTGGACACGGGCTTCCTGGAAGCCAACGTCTTCTTCGACCCGCTGGTCCTGTTCTGCTTCCGCATGGACAAGCTGACGGTACCCGCGTCCACGCTGAAGCTGTACATCCGCAAGCGGCTGAACGAGAACCTGGCCGCGACGCGGCGCGAGCGGATGCCCCGCGCCGAGCGTGAGGAACTGATCGAGCAGGTGCGCCACGACCTGCTGCGCAAGGCGATTCCCGCCATCGCGGCGTACGACGTCGTCTGGGACACGGTCTCGGGCCGGCTTCGCCTGTTTTCGACCTCCGCCGCCGTCCGCGAGGAGTTCGTCGCCCGGTGCCACGAGTACCTGGGTCTGGAGATGCGCTGCCTGGACACGGTCGGCGTCCTGGAATCCCGACTGGACGAGCGCGAACTGATCGAGGCCTTCCACCTGCTGCCGTTCCGCTTCGGAATCGGCGGCGCGCTGGCGGACGGCGAGGAGGAGGCGTGATGCTGGAAATGAGCCTGGCCGACAAGATCCGGCGTACCGCGTTCCTGGGACGCGAGTTCCTGACCTGGTTGATGTATCGCTCGTCGCACGACGAAGGCGTCTTCCGCCTGGACAACGGCGAGGTCGTGGAGGTCTTCTTCGAGAGGGCCCTGACGCTGGACGGCGAAAACCCGGCCCGCGAGATGAGTTCCCTGAAGGTCGACGACCCGACGCGATCCGAGGAGGTCCTGCTGTCGCTGCGCCTGGGCAAGAAGGTCAGCCGCGCCCGCCTGCAGATCATCCGGGATGGCCGCGAGTTCGGCTTCGTCCTGGATTCGGCGGGGCTGGGATTGCGGTCGGTGAAGCTGCCCGAAACCCAGGCCATGGACCCGGTCGAAACCATGGCCGAAAAGGCCGGACTCTGCTCGGAACTGGAAGACGTCGTTCACGAACTGTTCGTGCGCTTCATCCGGTTGCGGCTGGACCCGGACGCCTGGGCCGCCGAAACCGCGCCCATCGCCGGGTGGATCGAGGGCGGCGTGCTCCCCGAAGGCGACGACTGAACCTGTCCTTCGAAATGCTTCAGGCTACGACCGCGGCACCCGGTTCTTCTTCAGCGTCACGAAGGTCTCCAGCGCCCAGCGAGCCAGGTGTCCCGCCTTGAAGGGGCCGGGACCGTTCGTCGACACCAGGGCGGCGAAGGCGATTTCGGGCTTGTTCGCGGGAAAGAACCCCACCATCCAGGTATTGAACAGCCCCGAGCCGTCCCGGCTGTTCAGCGTCCCGGACTTCACGGCGACGCGGCCGCCGTTCGATCGCGACGGCATGCCCCCGAAGTACTTGGTCCCGGTACCGCCGCTGCTGGTTTCCATCATCATTCCGCGCAGGCGCTCGACCGTGTCGGCCCGAAGGACCTGTTCCGCCTGGCCGGGCTTGCCGTCGACGGAAATTCCGGCCGGCCGCACTCCGCCGTTGGCCACGATGGCGGCCATGACCGCACCGGCCAGCGGGGACATGGACGCGTTGACGAACCCCGCCGCCATGCGGGCCAGTTCCAGGTTGCCATGGGCCTTCCGGGCCGTGGACCGCGTTCGCAGCCCGCCCACGTCGAGGTCGTGGTTGAACCCGAGGGCCTCGGCCGTGCGCATCAGGACATCGGGGTCCAGGTGCTTCACGGCCAGCTTGCCGAAGATCGCGTTGGTGCTGTGGGCGAAGGCCGACGACAGGGTGCGGCAGGCCCGATCGCGGCGGTTGTCCACCAGGTGCGATGCGTCCAGCCACGACGAACCCCCGTGGTAGCAGGTCGTCGTTCCCGGGCCCACCGACGTGTTCTCCAGAAGGGCGCTGGACGTCACGATCTTGAAGATCGAGGCCGCAGGGAACCCCGCCGTCGTTGCCGGATGGGGGTACCGGGCCCCCGGCGCCGCATACTCGGAGGACACCAGGACCTTCCCGGTCGACGGGTCGATGGCCACGAACGCGCCGTGGAACGGGCGGGCCGACTTCAGGAAGGCATCCATCCGCTGGGACCAGGCCTGCGCAAGCGGGGTGGACGGGTCGTCGGGAAGCGATGGCGACGGGATCACGGCACGGCCGACCCGGGCCGCTCGATGGCCGCCCCTGGCGCCTCCGGCCGCCTTTCGAGGGGCCGCCACGACTTCGGGAACACCCAGCGCCGATGCACCGGGAATCAGGTCCCCCGCCGTGATCAACAGCCCAACGGCCAATGCCGTGAGGAGCCTTGCTTTCATCGAGCCTCCTGCCGCGGGACTCTGAACCCGTGGTCCGGGGATTCTAGCATCCGGGTCCGGCGTGTCCCAAGGGAACGTCGAACAACGGCTGCGGTCCGGGGCCTTGGGCGGTGGGTTGGAAGACGCCGCGGGACGTCACGGGTTCGTGGGGAGCACCTCGACCACCAGCGCTTCCGAAGAAACCCAGGGGGTGGCCGCGGGAATGCCCTTCCGGCCGTATTGATAGCGAAGCCCGCCGTCCACCGAGAACCGGAAGGCGACCAGGTAGGTCCCGGTCACCGGCGGCTGGACGGTCGCCGTGAACTCGTAGACGTCCGTGCAGGACGCGCACTGCGGGTTGTGCTGCGCAGGCTCCCAGCTCCAGCCCCAGTCGAGGTAGGGGTCGGATTGCAGGTCGTCCACCGGACCGAAGCCGATTTCCGCGACGATGGCGGCGGGATCGGCGGGAGTGGGTCCGTTCGTGAACCCGTCGGCGAACACCCGGCCCGAGATCGTGGGCGTCGGCATGCCCAGCGAGACCTGCAGCGGGTCCAGGGGGAACTGGGTGTTCGCAAGGACCGTCGGCGCCAGGTCGATCACGCGCACGGCGCCGGCCAGGTTGACGACGTTGGTCCCATCCGTGACGGTGACGTCCCGGTCCCCCACGTCGGGCTGGGCGGGCGCCGGGAACGTGATGGTGCCGCCGTCGACCAGCGTGAACGAGTCGGCTGGAATGCCGCCCAGCGACACCCCCGTGACGATGCCGAAGCCCAGGCCCGTCAGGGTCATTTCCCAGCCGCCGGTCGCCGGCACCTGGGAAGGCGTCACCGCGATCAGCGACAGGTTGCACCCCGGATCCGCAAGGTCCGTCAGGCCGTCGCAGTCGTTGTCGGTCCCGTCGCTGCAGGATTCCGAGCCCCCGGGGCCCTCGGCCGTCGCCGGATCCGTTTCGTGGGCACAGACGTCCAGGGTTTCGTCGCAATGATCGATGGTGCATCGGGCCGTCGGCCCGGCATCGGCACAGTCCCGGGCCACGCCGCCACCGCAGGAACCCGCGGTGCAGACTTCGCCCACCGTGCAGAACAGGCCGTCCTCGCAGGCCCCACCCTCGACTGCCTGCGCAATGCCGCATCGGCCCCCGGGCAGAACGCACGAATTGTATTCGCACGGCCCCAGTTCGGACCGCGGGTACACGCCCTCGCAGTCCGCGTCGCTCGCGCACAGCGGGATGTCGCTGTTCGGCGCCCCCGGGGTGCCCATGTTCTTCGTCTGGCGCGGGTCGCCCTTCCAGCCCGTCGCCACGAACGCCGTGTGCCAGTCGGTGTCCAGGAGGCCCGAACCGGGCACGACGTTGCGTTCCATCGACTGGACCGGCTTTCCGTTCGTGTCGTCACCATGCACGCCGATCTTGCCCGTGAACTTCGCCTCGTCCACGACCGTGCCGTCCGGACCCTTCAACTGGTAGGTCAACGTCGGGGTGTTCGTCAGGCGCAGGTTCTTCTGGGAGGAACTGGCCGCCTGGATCGCGACGTCCGGGACCACCGCCAACTGGGACTTCGACATCTCGAATTGCGAAACCAGGAAGGTGCCGTAGGGCTCCAGGACGATGTTGGTCACCACCTGCCCCACCTGGTCCAGGATGATTTCGCCGGGAGGCAGGCCCGGCAGGTACTTCGCGTTGGTGACCTTCCAGCCCGACAGCACGTAGGGCGCCCGGGTCGTGTTCCGCAACTCGATCCATTCGTCGAAGTCTTCCTGGTACGAGCCCATCCAAAGCAGTTCGTTGATCACGATCGCCCCGGCCTTCGGAACCCCTTGCACCGTCAGTTTGAGGGCCTGGGCCACGCTGTACCCGTTCGCGGTGCCGTCGACGTCGGCGTAGACCCACGTCGCGCCGCCGTCCAGGGAGAACCGTGCCGCGACGTCGAGGTAGCCGCCAACCGACACCGTGAAGGAACCGGAGAACAGCATCGAACCGGTGCCGGTCGACGCCCCGACGACGTCCACGAACCGCCACGACGGATCCGACCAGGGGTTCGTGTTGCGCAGGCCGTACCCGAACTGCCCCAAGATGGCGGACGTGGCGGGCGGGTCGGCGTCCGTCACGCCGGGCACGGTGATTTCCGCCTGGTACGTCGGCGACGCCACGTTTTCCAGAATCGTCGCCTCGCCCAGGGGCCCCACGAGGTGGGCCGTCACGTTCGGGTTCTCGCTGCGGGCCACGTACCGGAACGCCAGCGGGAGGCTGGACGAAACCGTGCCGGCCTGGACCCGGAAGCCCACGAAGCCCAGGGCATGGGCCGGCATCGTGACCGCGATGGTCGCCGGGGACGTCAGCACGAAGGCCGTGTCCACCTCGTCGACGAACACCTGCGTCGCCTGGTCCAGGTACGGCCCCGAAAGCGTGACCACGGTCCCCCCGGTCACCGGGCCGTCGGTCGGGTCCGCCGTGTTCAGACCGAAGCGGCACTGCGGATCCACGCCGTCCGTCAGCCCGTCGCAGTCGTTGTCGATGCCGTCCGAGCAGTTCGGCGCGCCCCGCGGGCCTTCGAAATTGTCCGTGCGCGGCGTGTACACGCAGGCGCGCAACACGTCGCTGCACTGGTCGTCCGTGCACCGGCTGCCGTCGTTGCAGACCGGGGGCGTTCCGACGACGCACCCCTGCGCCTGGGTCCGGTCGCAGGTTTCGGTGCCGTTGCAGAACAGGCCGTCGTCACAGACCCGCGGGCTGCCCGAACGACAGATGCTTCCCGCGCACGCGTCGTCCACCGTGCAGGGGTTGCCGTCGTCGCAGGGGTCCGTGTTCGGCACGCGGACGCAGCCGTTCAAGGGATCGCACGAGGCGGTTTCACACGGGTTGCCGAGGCTGCACTCCCTGTCCAGGGTGCTGGTGCAGACGCCGTCCAGGCAGGCGGCCGTCACCACGCACTTGTCGACGAAGTTGTTGACCTTGACCACGCACGCCTCGCCGGTGTGGACGGGCTGGGGCGCGCAGGTGCCGGTGGCAGGCGCGCACTGGCTGGCCATGCAGTCGGTGTCCTGGGTGGTTCCGCACTTCACGATCGTCGATTCCAGCACCTTGCAGGTGTAGGGGAACTGCAGCCGGTCGCAGGCCAGCGTCCCGTTGCACAGATTGCCGTCCTCCAGGGACGCGCAGTCCGCGTCGATCGAGCATTCGCAGATGGATGCACCGCCGACGCACGCGCCGCCGGCGCACTTGTCGCCCTTGGTGCAGACGTCGCCGTCCTCGCACGTCGTGTCCGCGGGCGCATCGACCACTTCGCAGGTGCCGCCGTCCAGGGCCAGGTTGCAGGTGCACTTCCGGCAGGGGTCCAGGTCCGTACAGATCTCGGCGCAATCGACGTCGACGGTGTCGGACGTGCACTGCGCCGTCGAAATCTCCTCCTTCGGAACGTCCAGGATCTCGGGTGCGTCCAGAAGGACGTCGGGCGTGTCCAGGACATCAGGCGTCACGTCGGGGATTGCGTCGGCCGCGTCCGTGACGTCGGGAACGTCCTTCAACCCGTCGTCCGTGCCGCTGCCGCCGCCTCCGCAGGCCAGCGCCCACACGGTCGCAAGGGCAACGGTCGTCCGGTTCAGTCGTGGATTCACGCGCATCGAGGCCTCCGAGTGCTGGAACGCCGGCAGAATACCTTTTTCGCGCCGGGATTGGCAAGGAAGGGCAGGTGCGGGAAGCCCGCAGCCGGCCAGCGCCGGAAGGCTCTAGCGATACAGCAGGAGCGTCAGGAAGTAGTCCACGACCAGGATGAGGATGGACGACAGCACGACGCTCTGGGTGGTGGCCAGGCCCACGCCCCGGGCGCCTCCGGACGCATTCAACCCCTTGTGGCATCCCACCAGCGTCAGGATCAATCCGAAGACCGAGGCCTTGATCAGGCCCGAGATCACGTCCCACGAATCGGCGTACATCCGGATCTTGTCCAGGAACATGCCGCCGTCCACGCCCATCAGGTTCACGCTGACGTAGTAGGCGCCGCCGATGCCCACCAGGTCGCAGAACCCCGTCAGGACCGGCAGCATGATGATCCCTGCGACCACGCGCGGCGTGACCAGGTACTGGACCGGGTTCACGGCCATCGTGTACAGCGCGTCCACCTGCTCGGTGACGCGCATCGTGCCCAGTTCCGTCGCGATGGCCGAGCCCACCCGGGCCGTGACCATCAGCGACGTCAGGACCGGCGCCAGTTCGCGCATCAGGGCCAGGGACACGACGGAACCGACCAGGGTTTCGGCGTTGAACAAGCGGAAGGTGTTGATCGTCTGGACGGCAAAGACCATGCCGGTGAACAATCCGGTCAGGATCACGATGAACAGCGACCCGGCGCCCGTGAACTCCATCGCCTGGAAGAACAGGCGCCAGCGAAACGGGGGGCGGAACAGCCACAGCAGCGCCTCCCACAGGAGGATGAGGGCCGAGCCGAACCCTTCGAGGAGGCCCAGGATCCGTCCGAGGGCGAGCGTGGCGAGCCGTCGCATCATGGCGCGGGATTGTAGCACGTGAAGCCGCCTCGGAAGGATGTCACATCAACGACTGTTGACGCATCCTTCGGCTTCGGTTAAATTACGCCGCCCTTGTTCTGGGAGGATGACCCATGGCGAAGTGCGTACTGACCGGCAAGCGCCGGATCCCCGCGATGAACGTGTCGCATGCGAACAATCGCACCAAGCGCTGGCAGCACCCCAACGTGCAGTCCAAGCGGATCTGGGTCGAGGAGCTCGGGCGTTTTGTCCGCCTCTCGCTTTCGACACGGGCCATCCGTACGATTACGAAGGTTGGATTGGTCGCCTACGCCCGGAAGCGTGGCCTCGATCTCGCCGCGATCGTGGACTAGGCCGCGCTCGGGACGGCACGTGACTCCCGCGGACGGCACGCCGTACCGCGGATCGGGCCGCCCACTCGCCAGCGTGCGGGTGCCGGCCGGAAAGGAGCCCTACGTCCTCCCCTTCGTCCCTTCGAACGCGCCCCGAGGCGCCTTCGCCGCCGCGTGCGTCCGGCCTGGATATCCGCGCCCTGCTTGCCCGCAACCCCTTTGTCGCCGCGCCGCTTGACGGCTACTCCGACTATCCGTGGCGGACCATGTGTCGCGAGAGCGGCGCCGGGCTGTGCTTTTCCGAAATGATCCCGGCCATCGCCCTGACCTTCGGCGCGACCGACGCGCGGCGCCGGGTGAAGTGCCGCTCCGACGACCACCCCATCGCGGTGCAGATCGAGGGCAGCAAGCCCGAGATCATGGCCCAGGGCGCGGCCATGGCCGAGGACGCCGGCGCGGATTTCATCGACGTGAACGCCGGGTGCCCCTCGCGACGGGTGACCAACGGCGGCGCGGGCTCGGCCCTCCTGTCGGACCTCACGCTGCTGGAACGCATCCTGAAAGAGGTCAAGGCGGCCGTTTCGTGCCCCGTGACCCTCAAGGTGCGCTCGGGCCCCACGACCGGCCACATCGTGCTGGAGGAGGTCGCCCAGATCGCGGCAGATTGCGGCATCGCCGCGCTGACGCTGCACCCGCGGACCCGGACCCAGGGGTTCAAGGGCTCCTCCGACTGGAACCACATCACCCGACTGAAGTCCCTGGTGAACATCCCGGTCATCGGCAACGGCGACGTCCTGACGCCGGCCGACGGGATGCGGATGATGAAGGCCACCGGGTGCGACGGCGTCATGGTGGGCCGCGGGGCCATGGGAAACCCCTGGATCTTCGCCGGCCTGCTGGCGGCGTGGAAGGACCAGCCCGTCCTGCCCCGCCCGGTCGGGCAGATCTGGCTGCGCACGGTCATGCGCCACTACGACCTCCTGGCCGAGGACATGGGCGGCGAGGATCGCATCGCCGCGAAGATGTTCCGCAAGCACCTCGCGCGCTACGCCCGGGGCATGCGCGGCGCCGTCAACCTGCGCCGAAGCCTGGCCGAGGTCGGGTCCCGGGGCACCTTGATGGCCGCGATGCGCCAGGTCCTCGAGGACGAGGAGAAACTGCCTCCCCTCGAAGGCCCCCAGCCCGACGACGACCTGCCGACGGAGGAACTGTGACGCAGCTCCCCTCCCCTCTCGGCATCTACGGAATCCTGGACACCGGCACCCTGGCGCCGGATCGCCTCCCGGCGGCGGCGGCAGCCATGGCGGCCGCGGGTGTGAAGGTCTTCCAGGTCCGGGGCAAGGACCTCCCGGGCGGGGCCTTGGCGCACCTGGTTCGCGCCGTCCAGGCCGTCCTTCCGACCGACACGGTGCTGCTGGTGAACGATCGCGCGGACGTGGCCCGGGTGACCGGCGCTGACGGCGTCCACGTGGGCGACGAGGACCTGGCGGTGGCGGACGCGCGACGGATCCTGGAGGACGGCGGCCGCGGGCCCCGGGTGACGGGCTTTTCGACGCACTCCCCGGAACAGGCGGCCCGGGCGGCAGGCGATGGGCCGGACTACATCGGCGTGGGCCCGATCTTCGCCTCGCGGACCAAGGTCACCGGTCGCGCGGCCCTGGGCCTCGACGGCCTGCGGGCAGCCTGCGCGGCCACCCGCCTTCCGGTCGTGGCCATCGGCGGAATCACGCTGGCGGACGTGGCCGCGGTGCGGGCCGCCGGCGCCTCCGGGATCGCCCTCATCGCGGACCTCCTGGTCGATGGCGAAGTCGAGGCCCGGGCACGGCAGGCCGTCCGGTCGTTCGCCAACACCCCGCCCGCCGGACAGGGAGGCTGACGTGGACGAGGTCCTCACCGTCCGCAGCTTCCTGGACCTGACGGTCAAGTGGCTGGCCCAGAAGGGGTGCGAGTCCCCCCGCCTGGACGCCGAACTGCTGGCCGCCGAGGCCCTGGGCATCCGCCGGCTGGACCTCTACCTGTCCCCGGAACGGCCCCTGACGCCGACCGAACGGGACCGCCTGCGGGACCTGGTGCGACGCCGCGCGAAGGGCGAGCCCGTGGCCTACCTGCGCGGTCGCCGCGAGTTCCACGGGATCGATTTCATCGTGACCCCCGCAGTCCTGGTCCCGCGGCCGGAAACGGAAACGATCGTGGACGCGGCCCTGGAATGGCTGGCCGCAGCGTCCCTGGACGCGCCGCAGGTCGTGGACGTCGGCACCGGCAGCGGCGCGATCGCCTGCGCCATCGCGACGGCCTGTCCCGCGGCCCGGGTCCTGGCCCTGGACCTGTCGGACGCCGCCCTGGAGGTCGCCGCGCGGAACGTGGCCGCCCTGGGCCTGGGGGACCGCGTGCGGCTGGACCGTTCGGACCTCCTGGCCGTCCTGCCGACCGACGCCGCCGTGGACATCGTGGTGTCCAATCCGCCTTACGTGGCCGAGGACGAGCGTCCCCTGCTGGACGTGTCGGCCCGGGACTTCGAGCCCGCCCTGGCACTGTTTTCGGGTCCCGAGGGCACGACCCTCACGGCACGCCTCGCCGACGAGGCCTGGACCCGCCTGCGGCCGGGGGGCGTCCTGATCGTGGAAACGGGCTCGCCCGCCCAGACCTCCCGCGTCGAAGCCCTCCTGAAGGCGCGCTTCGGCGCCCTTGCAGTCGATCCCCTCCCTGACATCGGTCGAACGGTGCGGGGCTTCCTGGCCAGGAAATCCCTTGAAGGAGTCGGTCCATGAGCGAAGAACCCGCTGATCCCGTAGAAGCCGCCGATCCCGAAGAAACCGCGGAATTCGTAGAAACCGCGGAACCCTTGGAAGCCGCGGAACCCTCAGAAATCGCAGATTTCGCCGGGCATCGGTGCGGCGTCGTCGCGATCGCCGGGCGGCCCAACGTGGGCAAGTCCACGCTGCTGAACAAGATGCTGGGCGCCAAGATCGCCATCGTCACGCCCAAGCCGCAGACGACGCGGGACCGCATCCTGGGCATCCTGACGCGCCCGGAGGCGCAGTTCCTGTTCCAGGACACCCCCGGCATCCACCAGCCGCCCAAGCCCCTGAACCGCCGCATGATGGCGGAAGCAGATGCGGCCCTGGCGGACGCGGATGTGGTCCTGGTGATCACCGACGCCTCCAAGGCGGCCTACTGCCTGAAGGAGGACGGGCTGGTCCTGGAGCGCGTCCGCGCGGCCGGCAAGCCCACCGTCCTGGCGATCAACAAGATCGACCTCCTGGACAAGCCGGCCCTGTTGCCCCTGATGCTGGCCTACGGGTCCGCCGGGTTCAACACCATCGTCCCGATCAGCGCGGTGACCGGCGACGGCCTGGAAGAAATGATCGCCGAGGTGATCAAGCACCTGCCCGAGGGCCCGTCGCTGTATCCCGAGGATGAACTGTCGGATCGCTCCCTGCGCTTTCTGGCCACGGAAATCGTGCGGGAAAAGTTGACCCTGAACACCCGCAAGGAAATCCCCTACTCCACCGCGGTGACCATCGACACCTTCACCGAGCCCGAACTGCCGCTGGCCGTGCTGATCGAGATGACCATCCACGTGGAACGCTCGTCCCAGAAGGCCATCGTCATCGGGAAGGGCGGATCGATGCTCAAGAGGATCGGCACCGAGGCCCGCATCGACCTCGAGAACCTGATGGAGCGCAAGGTGATGCTGAAGCTGTTCGTCCGCGTGGACGAGGAGTGGGCGTCGTCGGACGCGGCTCTACGGCGGCTCCTGGACGAGTGACGGGGAGGGCATTTCCCCCGGCAGATACGGCGCGTTCTGCTACAATACGCGCCAAACCGCGACGAGGAACCTGGTGCGGATGACCGGCACAGGGCCATTCACAAGGGCCCACGTGACCTACATCACCGTCCTGACCGTGGTCTCGACGGTCTGGCTGGCGGCGCTGCTGATCACCGAGCCCCGCCTCGTCCAGCACCCGATCCAGCACCACGGCATCGCCATCGTGACCTTCCTGGTCCTCGCCGTCGCCAGCCGCCTGATGGCGTTCCCGGTGGCCGGCACCGGCAGCTTCGGCCTGGACACCTCGATCTACGTGGCCACGCTGCTCACCCTCGGGGTCGGGCCGGCAATCCTGATCGTCGTGGCGACGATGCTGCTGCGGGGCGGCCTGGACTGGATGCGCCGCGCCTACCGCGGGACCCGCTGGCCCGTCCCGGTGTCGCTGGCGCGGCTGCTCTTCGGACCCATGCTGACCGGCGCCGGAATCTCGGTGCTGGGCCTGGTGGCCTCGCCCGAGGCCTTCGCCCTCCAGATGAAGTCCCACGCCGTCCTGGCCGTCGGGCTGTTCCTGGCGACCACCGCCGGCCTCATCATTCCCCAGTTCGCGCTGATCATCATGTCCTACCGCCTCAACGGCATCCCCTGGCGGACCCTGACCCGGGACGTCCTGTGGCCCGGACTGGCGGCCGAACTGGCGTTCGTGCCCATGGGCTTCGCCCTCGCCTACTCGTATCGCGACCGGGATCCGCCGACCCTGATTGCGCTGGGCGTCTCCTACGTCATCTTCGCCTACGTCTTCCGCCGCATGTGGCGCAGCCGGGAATCGCTGCGCGAGCAGGCCCGGGAGCTGGAAGTCGTCGAGGAAGCCGGTCGCGCGGCCTCGTCCACCCTGGACATCGAGGAAATCGGGCGCCGCATCGGCATCTCGCTGCTGGCTGCCATCGACCGGGCACAGGGCGTGGTGCTGACGGTCGTGACCAGCGAGGCCGGTGCGGGACGGCACCTGGTCCGCGCGGTGGATCGGCGCCACAAGCCCGGCGTGATCGCCGCCGTCCGGCACTCCATCGTGGCCGACTTCGACGCCGATCCGGATACCCTGCCCGAAATCGAGGCCACCCCCGCGGAAACCGCGTCCACCGGCCCGGTGATCTCCCTGGCCTTGACGGGCCCGGACCACGCGCCGACACCCGGCTGGCTGTCCGTGGTCCTTCGCCCCGGTTCGCGCCTCCAGGATTCCGATCGTCGCCTCTGCGAGCGCCTCGCCCGCCAGGCCTCCATCGCCGTCGCCAACTGGCGCCTGTACACCATGGCGACCGAGGACGGCCTCACCGGACTCTTCGTGCGGCGCTACGTCGATGCGCGCGTGCGCGAGGAGTACGAGCGGTCGACACGCTCCGGAGGATCCTTCGGCCTGCTGATGATCGACGTCGACAACCTCAAGACCGTCAACGACCGGTACGGCCATCCCTCGGGCGACCGCCTGCTGCAGGCCGTGGCCGCCGCGATCCGGGCGTCGGTGCGCGGCATGGACGTCCCCGGCCGATGGGGCGGCGACGAATTCGCGCTGCTGGTGCCCGAAATGGGACTGGAGGAAGGGACGGCCGTCGCCCACCGCCTGTCCAACGAGGTCGGCCTGCGATCGTTCCAGGTCGGGACCGCCATGGTGATCCCGTCGGTCTGCATCGGCGTGGCGGCCTACCCGGAATGCACGGCGGCGGACCCGGCCGCCCTGGTCGCCGTGGCGGACCAGGCGCTCTATGTGGCCAAGAAATCCGGTTCGAAGGGACGCGTGGTCGTGGCTGAGGCGACGCGACCGCTGCCGGCGTTGCGCTCCGGCGGATTGGACGCACCCGCCCCCGAACCTTCCGGCCCCCTGGACGACGCAGCGGATCGGTGACGCGGAATCAGGACCGCGCGATCAGGTTCCGAACGCGCTGGCCCTGGATGCACTTGAAGCAGGTGGACTCCTTGAACGAGAAAGCGTTCGCCTCCACGAAGGAGTCCAGACACTTCTGTACGTTCACCTCGGAGCGCAGGTTTTTGCAGAAGAATGGGGCGTCGAGTCGGACTTGCGCTTTCTGCGGCATCGGAAGCCACTCCCACCTACGATCTGCGGCCCCCGGGCCGCGCGGAGGGGATTATTCCGGCCGGCAGGGGCACTGTCAAGACGCCTCCTCGCGCTACCGCGCGGAATGTGGCTTTGAACGGGGCAGCACACGATGATTCTGGGACTCACCGGTCGCAATGCAGCGGGCAAGGGCGAGGTGGCCGACTTCCTCAAGAAGGGCGGCTTCGAGTACTTCAGCCTTTCGGACGAACTGCGGGAAGGGCTGCGGGCGCAAGGCGTGCAGCCGACTCGCGACGCGCTGATCGCCGAAGGGCGACGCGTCCGGGTCGAAGAAGGCCACGACTCCCTGGCGCGCCGTGTCGCGAAACACTTCACCCACGGCCTGAACCAGGCGGTCGACTCGATCCGGAACCCGGAGGAGGTCCGGTTTCTCCAGACGCTCCCGGATTTCTACCTGGTGGCCGTCGACGCGCCCGTCGCACTCCGCTTCCAGAGGGCCTGCCTTCGGGCGCGCCCTGGCGATCACGTGGACCTGGCCGGCTTCGAGGCGTCCGAGGCCCGCGAACTGCAGAGCCTGGATCCGGCAGCGCAGCAACTGGTGGCCACCATCGCGCTGGCCGACTTCCACCTGGAAAACGACGGCGACCTGCCGGCGCTCCACGACAAGGTCCGCGAGGTCTTCCGCACGGCAGCCGGCCGCATGACGCGCCTGACCTGGGACCAGTACTTCCTGGCCATCGCCGAGGTCGTGGCGTCCCGGGCCAACTGCGCCAAGCGCCGGGTGGCGGCGGTCGTCGTGAAGGATCACCGCATCGTCTCGACGGGCTACAACGGGACGCCCCGCGGCACGAAGAACTGCACCGAGGGCGGCTGCAAGCGTTGCCTGGACCTGGCGCCCTCGGGCTCAGGCCTCACGGACTGCCTCTGCAGCCACGCCGAGGAAAACGCCATCGTCCAGGCCGCCTACCACGGCGTCAGCCTGCGCGACGCGACGATCTACACCACGTTCCAGCCCTGCGTGCTGTGCACCAAGATGATCATCAATTCCGGCATCAGCCACGTGGTCTACCACACCGCCTACCCGCTTCCCGAGGCTGCGGGCAACATGTTCAGCGAAGCCGGTGTGACCGTGCGCTGCGCCTGACGGGAGCGGCGTTGGGGGAAGGCGGGCCGGCGGCGTCACTTCACGTACAGGCGCCCCGTCTCGTCGACGGCCGCGCAGAATTCGCCACTTTCACTGCAGATGGCAATCTTCTGGGGCATCGTCTTGGCGGCGCCGGCGATCGCCTGGGACGGCGCCAGGAGGCGCACCACCTGCACCGACGCCAGGACCGACAGGGCGATTGCGATGATGGTCAGGATTCCCTTGGTGTACGTATCCGTCCGCATGAATTCCCCCTTAAGGTCATTCCCCCATGGCCGGGTTTTCCTCGAAGACCTCGGGCTTGCCGTCCCCGTCCTTGTCCCAGCCCACGCGCGCCAGCTTGCCGCCCGTGAAGTACTGGAACTCGTCGAAGCGCCCGGTCCGGGTCGTATCGACCTGCTTCAGGACCAGCGCGCCTTCCTCGTAGAACTTGCGCACGTCGAAGCGGCCGTCGAACTGCGTGCTGATGTCCTCGCGCTCGATCTTCCCCTTCTTGAAGTAGCGCACCTCGTCGGCGCGACCGTCGAAGTCCAGATCGATGTCCTCGCGGCTGGGATCGCCCTTGTCGTCGAAGTACGTAACGACGTCCACGCGCCCGTCGCCGTTCAGGTCGACCGCCTTCCGGATCAGGATCTTGTCCTTGGTCCCCTTCCGGATTTCGACCTCCCGGAAGTTCGTCCAGATGTCGGGCTTGCCGTCCCCGTTGAGGTCGGTCGTTTCGGCGACCGTGCCGTCGGGCCCGCGCGTCGTCAGGACGGGAGCCGTCGCAAGGTACTGGGCGCTGGATCCTCCGCAGGCAAGGCCGGCCAGAACGGGGATCAGCGCCGCAACCGACGCCACGAATCGCATGGGACTTTCCTCGCCAGAACCCGATCCAAGGTAGCGGAGGCACACAGCCCATGTCAAGGAAACGGGCGCCCCGACTCCCGGCAACGGACCCTTGACGTTGACAATCCGGCGCCCTTCCCTCATTATTCCGCGTCGGAGGTGTTCCATGGCTCGTGTCACGATCGAGGATTGTCTGGACGCGGTGGACAACCGCTTTGCCCTGACCCTGCTGGCCGCCAAGCGCTCGCGGATGCTGCTGGACGACTCCAAGCCCATGGTCGAGTCCGGCAACCGGGAAACCGTCACGGCCCTTCGCGAGGTCGCCGCGGGCAAGGTCACCTTCCGGCGCGACGTCCGCGAACTCCTGAAACTGCCGAAGCAGGGATGAGCCCTTCCAGCCGCCTACCCTTTCCGGGGGTGGTCCGCCGGCTCTTCCTCCTCGCGTTCATCGTCTCAACCTCATCCTGTGGACCCGCCCTGCACCCGCTGCCGCTGCGTCCGGAAACCGATCCGGCGGTCCTGATCGCCCGGATGCAGGCGCGACAAGCCGGACTGCACGGGTTGTCGGCCGTCGGTCGCGCGGAAAGCAGCACGTCCGACGGCACCATGCGGGGCCGGGTGACGGTTCTTGCCGACACGACCGGCCGCCTGCGGGTGGACGCATGGACCCCGACCGACGACCTCGTGGCCGCCCTCGCCGCGGGCCCCGAGGGCTTCACGTACTTCCAGCGGGGAGGCGCCTGCCTGGTGGGCGACGCCTGCCGGTCGAACCTCGGCCGGGTGCTTCCCAGGGGCTGGGACCTGGATTCCGTCGTCCGAGGCCTGCTGGGAATCGCTCCCCTGCGGCCGACCGTCGGTCCGTGGCTCCTGGACTTCGATCGAAGGGTCGGAGCCTACCGCCTGGAATCCAACGTGGTCGGCGGTGGCCGTCAGCGGGTGTGGATCTACGACAGCGGCGCCGCCGCCCGGTACGAGCGGGACGAGGCAGGGAAACTGGTGCTGCGCCTGGACATCGAGGAACCGGCACAGGACGCGGGCGCTCCCGCCCGCAAGGTCCGGTTGCGAACCGGGCGCGGGGAAACCGAACTGGCGGTACGATACCGCGAGGTGGAGTCGAACCCCGAGGTCAGCCCCGACGACTGGATCGTCGAGTGCCCGCCCGGCCTGGACATCCGCTACCTGCCTTGCGAAGGGGAACCATGAGCGGTCGTCGCGGTTTCTTCGTGGTGTTCGAGGGTCTGGACGGGGCCGGGACCAGCACGCAGGTGCGGTTGCTGGCCGAACGGATGCGCCGCGAGCGCCCGGACCTCCCCGTGGCGGTGACCGCCGAACCCAGCACCGGGCCGGCGGGCTCCCTGATACGCCAGGTCCTCAAGGGACGCACGACGGCCGTGACCGCCCTGGGTCAGCCCCAGCCCTTCGATCGCCGGGCGCTGGCATTGCTGTTCGCCGCGGATCGACTGGACCACGTCGCCTGCGAGATCGAGCCCCTGGTCCAGGCGGGCTGGCTGGTGGTGTCCGACCGCTACGTGTGGTCGTCCCTTGCCTACCAGTCCCTGGACGCTCCCATGGAGTGGATCTGCCAGGTCAACCGGTTCGCGCCCGCTCCGGACCTGCTGGTCGTGCTGGACGTGCCGGCCCAGGTGGGGCTTTCCCGGGTGGACGCCTCCCGTCCCGGCCGCGAAATCTTCGAGCACGAGGAAACGCTGGGCCGCGTCGCGGACGCCTATCGCCAGTCCCTGGCGACGCTGCCGGCCACGCGCACCTGCGTCCTGGCCGGTGATCGCCCCGTCGAGGACGTGGCCGAAGGGGTCTGGGCAGCGGTTCGGGAACTCATTGGGTAGGGGCCGGGGCCCGCAGGACCCACGGATCGGCCACGCCCGCCACACCGTCCAGCCGGGTTTCCCCCTTGCCCTGAACGGTCCCGGCAGCACACCGACGCACCACTCCATCGACGTAGGCGACGACCCGCGCCGAACCGTCGCCCGCGGACTCGACGATGCCCGCGGAAATCCCGTCGCCGGCGGTGGCGCCGCACCCGGAAGAACACCGGAAGAACAGCACGTCGCCCGGCCGACCGGTGTCGAGCGGACGCAACACGCCCGCCGCCCTGGCCCGCCGCAGTTCCTCGGAGGCCGGGAAGGACGGGGCCGATGCACCGGCCGGCAGCAGGTCGTTCACCCGCAGGATGTGGCCCAGGAAGGATCGATCGTCAAAGGATCCCGCGATTCCCAGGAGCCGGACCGACGAGGCCACGACCTCGGACCGGGCATCCCCCCGGGCCGGCACCATCGAGGGCACCGTGGCCGACGCCGCCAGGACGGCGCCGCCTGCGGGGGCAGCGCCGGTCGCGATGCTCCCGCCCGCCCCCGAGGCGACCGCGGGCGGCGCACCGCCGCCACGGCGATCGGCCGGACGATCCCGGGCGGGCTTCGGCCCCTCCAGGCCGCCGGAGGGCGCGGACAGGAACGGGTCCTCCCCGAGGTTCATCGGGTGCAGGGCCGCCGACTCGACGATGGCGGCCCGGCCAGGGCCCGCGCAGGCCGCCGCATGGGCCAGGACGCAGATCCCCGCCAGCATTCGAGCGATCCTGAGAACAACGAACCCGGGAGGTCGAGGACGCTTCATTGACACGTTCGTCAACCGGTCCCTAGAATCGTACGGCCGGCCCATGGTCGGCGTCAAAGTCCGGAGGTCCCATGCGATTCCTTCGTTCCCGCTTCCCGTCGTTCCCGGCCGCCGCCGCGGGGCTCCTCCTGTTGTCCCTTGCCGCCTGCGACGCCTCGCCGGGCCCCGGCAGCGTCCGGGCCTACTGGCACCTGGGCAGCCAGGCCTGCGCGGAATCGGGCATCGACACGGTCCGCGTCCGGGTGGTCACCGAGGGCGACGACGTCGTCACGCCGATCCCGACGACCTGCGACCAGGGCGGCCAGGGGCTGTCGATTGCCGACGTTCCGGCAGGCCTGCGCCAGATCGTCGTGGAAGGTCTGGACGACAAGGGCGTCGCCCGGTTCGAAGGTCAGTCCGAACCGGTCACGATCCGATCGGGCCGGGAGACGGTCGTCCCCTCCATCGCACTGGGACTGCGCCGAGCCGGCGTGCGTGTCCGCTGGGGATTCACCAACAAGCTCGTCTGCGGCGCCAACGGCGTCGCGACCATCCACCTGACCGCCTTCGATCCGCCCGGGAACCTGGTGGCGGGCACGGACGTCCATCCCTGCGACGTGCCCCTCACGACCGCGGACCCCGAGGGCGGCGCCGTGCTGTCGGGCCTGCCGGCGAACACGGACCTGACGCTGGTGGTCCTGGGACTCAGCGTGCTGGAGCAACCGACCTTCGGCGCCGCGAAGGACGTCCGGGTGGGTCCCGGCGAAGTCGCCGAACTCTCCATTCTGCTGGACAAATGTGAAACGGGCGCCGCGTGCCCGTGACGCCCCCCCAGCGCGGCGGGACACCCCCGTCCGTCGTCAGCGCCCGACGGCAGGTCCCGGGTCCCCGACCGACCGCGCAGACGCTCCCGGGCGGCCTGCGCCCCCGGGTGCCGATCGCCTTGCGCGTCCGGGTCGCCGAGTCGCTGGCCCGGCTGCTCGGCGGGGGCCGCTCGCTGCTCGAGGCGCTGGACGACCTTCGATCCGCATCCCGGAACCGCAGGCTGACGGCGGCGCTGACGGCGATGGCCCAGGGCCTGCGCGACGGCGCCCTGCTGTCCGACGCCGCCGCCCGGGCACCGGAACTGTTCTCCCCCGGGGAGCGGGGGCTGCTGGAGGTCGGCGAGCGCACGGGCCGCCTGCCCGAGGTCCTGGGGCGCCTGGCCGCCAGCCTGGGTCGCCAGGCCGAGGTCCGGCGTCGCCTCTGGAAATCGGCGGCCTACCCCGCCTTCCTGCTGGCCACCTCGGCGCTGTCCCTGCCCCTCCCCAGCCTCGTGTCGTCCTCAGGCGTGAAGGGCTATCTCGTCCAGGCCGCCACCGGCCTCGGGATCCTCGCCCTCGTCGCCGTTGTCGCCGCCCTGATCCCGACGGTCGTGGCCCGCCTGAACCTCGGCGCGCCCCTGCGCCGTCTGGCCTGGAACCTCCCCCTCGTCCGCAGCCTCTATCGGCCCCGGGTCCGCGCCGACACGCTCAACGCGGCCGCCATCGCCCTTTCGTCCGGCCTGGGCCTTCCCGAGACCCTCCGACTGGCCGGCCTGGCCTCGGCCGACCCGTCGGCGGTCTACGCCTGTCGCGAGATCGCCCGTCGCGTCGAGGCGGGCTCTGACCTCGCCTCCGCCATCGATGCGGCAGACTTCCTTCCCCCGGCGGACCTCCTGGTGGTCACGGGCGGGGAACGGGGAGGCGATCTGGACGTGGTCCTGGTCGAATTGGCAGAACAGGCCATGGGCGACCACGCGCGACGCGTGGAAATCGCCCTCCGCGTCACCGGCTGGTTGCTGCTGGTCGGCGTCATGGCCTCCCTGGCGGTCCAGATCCTCGGCCAGGCCCAGGGGGTGACCGGGATCCCCGACAGCGTCCTGCGCGACATCGAGCGCGAAACCCGCGGCGTCTTCCAGAAGCCGCACTGACGGCCCGCCCCGGTGCGCAGGCGGAGGCTGCGGAATTGCAGGAATGTGCTATCCTCCGCCCGTCGGTCATGGCGGTCCAGGCGGCCGCTGGCGGCCTCGTGCCGTCGGAGGAAAGTCCGGGCTCCACAGGACAGGGTGCCGGGTAACGCCCGGTGGGGGCAACCCCAAGGAAAGTGCCACAGAAAATAGACCGCCTGGGCCTTCGGGCCTCGGCAAGGGTGAAAACGTGGGGTAAGAGCCCACGGGCGGTCGTGGTGACACGGCTGTCGGAAAACCCCACCCGGAGCAAGACCGAACAGGGGGCGGGCGGTTCGTCCGATGCCCCCGGGTTGTGTCGCTGGAGACGCACGGCAACGTGCGCCGTAGAGGAATGGTCGCCATGGGAGCCCCGGTGACGAGGCCCCCAGACAGAACCCGGCTTACGGGCCGCCATGACCGACGCCCCGTATCGCCAACGAGGGACCGATGACCGGTGACGGCCACCGCCCGATTCCCCTGTGGGCCACCAGCCGCGGCCTCCACGTGATGGTCCGCATGGCGCTGTCCCAGCAGGGGCGTACCGCTCTTCCGGCCGGTACGCTGGCCGAGTTCCGCAGGGCACTGGACGAGACCCGGTCGCCCGTGGTGATCGTCGCGGCCGAAGATCTGCTGGCCGGTGGCCTCGATCCGGCGCTCCTCGAGCGTCTGGTCGGGGACGGCACCGCGGTCGTGCTGCTGTCGGCGGTCCGGCCCCTTCCGGAGCCGCCAGGCCCCCGGACCCGCGTACTCCCCGTGCCCTTCACGACCCGTGACCTGCTGGATGCCCTCGCGGTCGCCCCGGCGCCCCACTGGACATCCCGAGGACCCGCCGAGCCGCAGCAGGCGCCCCAGGCGCCCTCCCCTCTCCCGCCGCCTCCCGCGTTCGCCCCGCCCGCCCTGGCTCCGGAAGCCCTCGCCGACCTGGTTCGCCGCGAGGTCGAACGCCTGGTCGCCGACACTGCCCGGCAGATGGTCGAGGAGGTGGCCCGCCGGGTCGTCCCCGAGCTGGCCGAGGCGATGATTCGGGCCGAGCTTGCACGTGTGTTGCGGGAATCCGACGAGGCGGCTCTGACCGGACCGGGCGGCCCGGACGACGATCGATAGGGTCCAGGCTCCTAGACCCCCAGGTCCCCCACGCCCGCCAGACGCGCCGCCAGCCGGCCCGCCAGCAGCAGGGAAGCGCCCCAGACGACCGTGAATGCGATCCCCTGCCAGAAGGAATGCCGGGTGCCCAGGTGTGTCACCAGGGCCAGCACCAGGGCGATCCCTACGGTCAGCCCGATCTGTGCCCCGGCCGACGCCATCGCAGGCACCGCCGTCGTCAGGATTCCGCAGCCCAGGGCCGCGCCCATCCCGATCAGCGTGAACATGGCCGCGAAACCGACCCCGCCGAAGAACGTCAGGCGCTCCCCGGGGAGCAGCGTCGACACCAGGGTCAGCAGCAGCGGCACCAGCACCAGCATCACGATCAGCAGCACCGAGGCCGATTTCACCTGCCGGTAGAAGTCCCCCGACGACGAAACCCGGATCCGCCCGGCCTCGACCTCCTGGATCGTGCGGAAGAACAGGTTGTAGTTGAACAGGGGGGGGAACCGGTCCACCGGCACCCCCTCGATCTTCGCGATGGACGTGTACGGGATGTCCCGCAGTTCCGCCTTGTTGCCCTGCGCCCGGAACAGGTGGTCCGCGTCGCCCTTCTTGATTTCTTCCGGCTGGTCCTTGTCCTTTTCCCACAGGAACTTGACGCCGACCTCGGTGACCGCCTCGACGACCCCGCTGTACACGGTCCCGTCGATCGTCTGCAGGGACCCCGCCCGCGCCTGGCCGCCCAGGACCAGGATCGGAAGCACGGCTGCAACCAGCGCCATCCGCCTCATGTCGGCCCTCCCATGTGGTTTCAATGCGCGGGTAATATCGTCCGCTTTCGCGGGAGCGTCAAGCGAAGCCACCCGACCAGGGGGATCACGCGGGGATTCCGTGGATTCTCAGTTGCAGCCGCTCGGCGGGAAGCACTCCTGGGTCGGAGTGGGGCAGTTGTGGCCCTGCGCGTACTCTTCGCAGGTCCAGGTGGGCCAACTGTTCGCGCGCAGGTCCGTCTTGGCGCATTCGGTATCCAGGATGCAGTCCTTGTATTCGACGAACACGGCCTGCTGATCCTTGGATGCCAGGCCGAAGCAGCGCAACGGGCAGGACGGGTCGTCCGGGTCGCACTCCTTGCGACAGTTCACGATGGCGCAGCACTTGCCGACGGTCGCCGCGAAGCATCCTTCCAGCGCCGCAGGGCAGGCCGTCGTCGCACAGACGCTCAACTGCTCATTTTCGAACACGGCGGCACAGGCCGCGGTCGCCAGGCAATCCCGCACGGCCTGCCACTTCGTCACCTCGGCCGCATCCGCCGTCCCCACGCACTCGGTTTCACGTCCGGCGCCCGTGCACTGCAGGGCGCAAGCCGCAATGGCGTGGCAGGTCGGTCCCGTCACGACGGCCGGGCAACCGGGCGGCACGTCCGCCGGGGGATTGTCGACTGCCACGACGTCGGGCGCGCCAGGGTCGCCGGGGCCGGGATCGAAGGTCCCCGGGTCCAGCGGGAGGCCCGGGTCCTCGGGAACGTCCGCAGGAGGCTGCTGAACGTCGGTCGGGGTATCCGCGGTCACGGCGTCCGCGCTGCCGTTTCCACTGTCACAGGCCCAGAACGCGGTCGTCACGACCATCGCCAGGAGTGCGAACCACCGAGACGTCTTCATTGTCCCCCCTATAAACGAACAGGGGGCCGACAGCCCATGGCTGCCGGCCCCCCTTCTTCGGTCAGGTTGCGCCGGGACCGACGGCTACTGGGCCGCCGCGTCGTTCTGGCAGGCCAGCGTCTTGTCCGCGCAGGCGCCGCCCTGGTTGATCGCCGCGTTGAAGCACGTGTTGCACGCGGTGTTCTGCTCGGGCGTGCCGTTCTCCGGGCATTCGGCGACGCACGCGTCGTTGGCGCAGCCGATCATCGCGTTCCACAGGGTGCCGGCGGTCTTGGTGCCGTTGGACAGGCAGGCCTGGGTGCAGGGGCCGTCGGCGCAGGCGAACGCGCACGTCAGCATTGCGCCGCACTTGTCGGTGCCGTACGCCACGCACTTGTCCCACTGCGTCACGCAGGCGCCGCCGTCCAGGGCGTTGTTGAAGCAGGTGTTGCAGGCCGTCGTCTGGGCCGGCGTCGGGTTGGCCGGGCACTCGGCGGTGCAGGCGTTGTTCGCGCAAGTGATCACGTTCTGCAGGTCAATCTGGGCCTGGCTCGTGCCGCCGCCCCAGCAATTGCCCACGCACACCTGCTGCTCGTTCTCGGGCGTGGCCACGACGTCGTCGGGGCAGCCGTTCAGGCAGCCGACCAGCGCCGGGCAACCGTCGTACTGGCAGCCCCAGAAGCAGCCGTAGTACTGGTTGATGCACTTGGTATCGATGCACGCGTAGTACTCTTCGTTGGTCGTCGCGGAGGCGCAGTTCTGCTGCAGGCAGGTATTGAAGGCCTGGAAGTCCGCCAGCCCCTTGGCCGACAACTTCGCCTGGCACTCCTGGCGGCAGGCGTCGCCGGTGGCGTCCTGGTTGCAGTCGCCGGAGCAGGCGTAGAGGGCCTTGCAGGAACCTTCGGGGTCGTCGAAGCAACCGGTCACGTCGGTGCCCGGATCGCTGACCACGGGAACGTCGGTCACCACGGGAACGTCGACGCCGGTGTCGGGCGGCGGCGGGTTGTCCACGCCGTTCGTATCGACGGTCGGCGTGTCGCGGGGCGTATCGACGGTGACGCCGTCCGTGCCGCCGTTGTCCTTGACGTCCACGCCGGCGTTGTCCGGCAGCACCACGCTGCCATCCGTCGTCGTGTTCGAACTGTCACAGGCGCTGAACATACCGGCCAGCGCCAGCACCACGAAAATCCCCACGAAACGCTTCATCGTATTCACTCCTGCCAAGCATAAAGAGGCGCGGGCAAGCCTTGCCCATTCAACCGGGGAATAGTCTGCGTTTGCAGCACCGAAGTCAAGACGAATCTGCCGGAACTCGGCGCAGGAAAGAAGGATTGTCGAAACCACGTCTCAGGCGGGAACCGCGGCGGGGGCGCTTCCGGACAGCGGAATCTTGATCGTGAACTCGGCCCCGGCGCCCTCCTCGCCCCCGACGTCGATGGTGCCCTTGATGGAATGCACCACGCGCCAGACGATGGTCAGCCCCAGGCCCATGCCCCTGCCCGGCCCCTTGGTCGTGAAGAAGGGCGTGAAGATTCGGTCCCGCTGCTCCCGGGGGATGCCGGCGCCGTTGTCCCGGATCGTCAGCAGCACCTGTCCGCCATCGACCCGGCCGCGGATCCGCACCAGGCCTCCCTCTTCCGGCGACGCCTCGATAGCGTTCTGGATCAGGTTGGTCAGTACCTGGTGGAACTCCTCGGGGACACAATCGACGAAGCCCTGGCCCTGGAGGTCCGTTTCGACCCGCACGTCGCGGCCGGTCGCCGGCAGCACGATGTCGATGACGTCGTTCACCGCGGTGAACACATCGTAGGCCCCGACCCGCCGCGCATAGCCCTCGCGGCTGTACTTCCGCATCAGGTCCACCGTGCCCGCGATACGCCGCACGCCGGCGTCGGCCGTCTCGAACATCTTCTTGGCGCGCGTTTCCGCGACCTGGACGACCTTCGCCTCCTCGGGGGTCAGTTCCCGGCCCGCAGTCTCCCGCAACAGCGTCACGACCTTGCCCATGTCGGTCTTCACCAGGGCGACCGCGTTCTTGATGTAGTTCAACGGGTTGTTGATTTCGTGCGCCATGCCGCTGGCGACCTTTTCCAGCGAGTCGACCTGCTGGTTCAGCAGGAGGTCCGCGTGCGTGCCCTCGATGTGCAGCAGCGTCCGGACCGATTGCAGCAGTTCCTTGGGGTGGAAGGGCTTGGTCAGGTACAGGTTGACGCCCGACTCCATGCCCGCGATGCGATCGTCCAGGTCGCCGCGCGCCGTCAGCATGATGATCGGCGCCGCCTTCAGGGACGGGTCGTTGCGCAGACAGCGCGCCAGTTCCATGCCGTCCATCCCGGGCATCATGTAGTCGGTGATGATCAGGTCGGGCCGCAGCCGCTTCGCCAGTTCGAACCCCTTCACCCCGTCCTCGGCCGCGAGGATCTTGAAGTGCTGGCGCAGGCTCATGTGGACCAGCCGGATCACGTCCGGCGTGTCCTCCACCACCAGCACCGTGTAGGGCCGCGAACCCTCGTCCGCGTCGCGCTCCACGATGCGCCGTTCGGTGGCCTCGGCGATGTCCAGCAACCGGTAGTCGTCCCGGGTGGCCAACTGGACCGACCAGTCCACGATGTTGTGGTCGTCGGAACGCTGGGCCAGGGACGTGTCGCGGTTCTCGGACCGCCGATCCAGCGCCTCGGGCCGGAAGTGGTCCCGCCCCTTGAACAACTGCACGTGGAACGCGGCGCCCTTGCCCTCCTCGGCCTCGGCCCAGATCCGCCCGCTGTGCAGGTTGACCAGTTCCTTGGCCAGGGCCAGGCCAATGCCCGTGCCGCCGTACTTCCGGGTGCCCGCCATGTCGACCTGGTAGAAGCGCTCGAAGACCCGCTCCGCCTTGTCTGCCGGGAAGCCGGGCCCATTGTCGATCACCGACACCAACACGTGGTCGCTGGCGTCCAGCATGCGGATCCGGATGTGCCCGCCCTCGGGCGTGAACTTGGCGGCATTGGACAGCAGGTTCACGAACACGCGTTCCAGCCGGTCCTGGTCGTAGGTCATCAAGGACTGCTCGACGTCCGACTCGAAGGTCATCTCGATGCGCTTGCGCTGGGCCAGCGGCATGACCGACTGGACCAGCCCGCGCAGGTAACCCACCAGGTCGTTGTCGATGACGCGCAGCCGGATCCGGGACTCCTCCAGTTTCGACAGGTCCAGGAGGTCCTGGATCAGCTTGAGCAGTTTCATCCCGTTGCGGTGCATCGTCTGGATGGTGGCGGACTGCTCCTCCGAGAAATGCCCCATGTCCCCGGACGACATCAGTTCCAGCGGCGACAGGATCATCGCCAGCGGAGTCTTCAGCTCGTGCGTGATGTTCGCGAAGAACTGCGACTTGAACTTGTCCAGTTGCTTCAGTTCCTTGTGCGCCAGTTCCAGCGACGCCTTCGTCTTCTGCAGGATGAACTCCCCGCCGACCTGCTCGTGCTGGGCGTTGAAGGTCAGGACCTGGCCCACGACGACCGTGATGGCGATGGACACCAGGAAGAACAGGTTCGACACCGTGGCCTCGATCAGGCCGGTCTGCCCCCAATCCGCGATCAGGGCGTTCGGGATCACGTAGGACAGGACGATGATCCCGTGCGTCAGCATGACCAGCCAGCGCGGCCAGATATACATCAAGCCCGCGCCCAGCATCACCAGCAGCAGGCCCGCGTAGTAGCCTGTCATGAAGCCTTCCAGGAACGGGATCATCAGCGAGATCCCGAGGCCCAGCAGGACGGCATGGGCCGACGTCAACCACCGCCAGTTCCGTTCGAAGAACGCCGTCTTCAGCAACAGCAGGATGACGATGGACACGACCGTGACGAACGCCCGGGCTGCGTAGAATACCGGCAGTCCGATGGCCCCGTCCCGCCCGCCCAGCATGACGTAATCGAGGATGCCGAACATTGGGTAGATGATGGCGGTCAGGATCAGGGCCAGGCGGGCGCCGTTCCGGTTGCGTTCAACCAGCCATA
This sequence comes from uncultured Myxococcales bacterium, assembly GCA_903847405.1. Classification (GTDB taxonomy): domain Bacteria; phylum Myxococcota_A; class UBA9042; order DTJE01; family DTJE01; genus CAIZWN01. Next base: position 40,300 of record CAINDP010000170.1, read on the forward strand.
CGGCCCATTTCTCCTCGATTTCGGTACTGAACTCGATTGCCATCAGTCCCTGCGCACCCTGAGGAAGGGGTTGATGCCCGTCGCCTCTTCCACGATTTCCAACTGCGCACCGGGGACGGCGGCCCGCCCGAAGTCCAGCATGTCGCCGTGGCTGCGATACGTCAGGTACCAGTCCAGGTGGTGCTCGAAAATCCACTTCCCCGGATTCGTCGGCATCATGTTGCCGATGTAGGCCGAACCGCCCGGGGCCAGGTTCGCGTAGAAACTGCGGGTCAGGCCCACGGCGGTGTGGAACCGGAGGTAGTCGAAGAGGCCCGCGCAGAAGATGATGTCGAACGGACCGAACCCCGCGAACAGCGTCGGGTCGGTCAGCAGGCGCTTGATCGAGTCGAAGAGGTACGTCACCTTCACGTTGGGATGCCGCTCGACCAGGCGCGACACGCGGCCCTGGGCGTACGACAGCGCCAGCCGGTCCTGGTCGAACAGCAGCAGTTCCAGCGGGGGCAGCGGCTCCTTGGATTCCGTCAGCATCTCGACGATTTCCTGGGCCGGGCCCGCGGCGACGGACGCCACCTTCAGAGGCCGATCCTGATCCCAGGTCCGCAGCCGATCCCGCAGCAACCCCTTCACCATGTCCTTGCGGGAACGGACGGCCGCCGGACCGGTACAGGCGCACGCGAACAGGTGCATGGCCTTGCCGAACAGCGTGGCGCCTTCGAACTTCTGGTCGTAGACGTACCGCATGACCTCGAAATCGCCCGGGTAGCCCAGGGGCTTGATCCGCGCACGGTGCAGGACCGGGGCGGTCATGAACAGGTCCTGCACGTTGCGGATCGAAAACTCCTTCAGGCGCTGCCAGTCGTCCCCGGTCGCCGCCCGCAGGGCCGCATCCACCTGGACCGACTGCTGGAGGCACAGGGGGATGAACTCCGAGCGGATGCGGTGGATCAGGGCGGCCCGAACGGGTGAATCGCTCTCGACATGGACCACGTGCCAGGGCAGCGACGCCTCGAGGGCGTTCATCTGGCCCCGGAAGTCCTCCAGGAACAGCCGGCACTCGCCGACCATCGACTTGAAGTTTTCGTACCCGGCCACGTACCAGCCCGAGCCGACGTAGTCGATCCCGCGCTCGTCGAACCCCTTCCAGCGACTGACGTTCTGCAACTGCAGCACGTCGTCGATGCTCATCAGCGAATCCACGAAGGACGCGCCGACAACCACCTTCCCGTCCGGAAGGGTCCGCACGGAAACGACCCGCGCCTCGCCTGCGTAGGCATCGTACCCGTCGAAACTGACAGCCAGCCGCGGGATGACGTCGCCGTTGGCGAACGCGACGCCATCGGGCTGCTCGAACCCGACGCCGTTCTGCGAAACGTCACACAGGACGCAAGGCAGGGCGACGCCGGACGCATCCTGGATGCAGACCTGCCCCGCCACCGAGCCCAGATCCACCGGACGGTACCGCTGGGGGCGGAAAAACACCTCGCGACCAGCGCCGCCGTCGAGGTCCTCGCAGTCCCGTCCGCGGACCTCGGCCCGGGCCGGACCTGCGCCGGCAGCCGTTGGCGGAACGACCTCCGCGGTCCGGACGGCCACCGGCGCGGTGGCGCCGGCCGACTGCTGCGGATTCCGTGGGGCATCCCCCGTCGGATCCTTGCCGGGCACCGAAAGTCCGACCAGGTCTCTCAGATTCGCTTCCACCCGCTTCCACTCCCGGTCTTGCGACTAGATCGCTCGCGATACAGGGTGATTGTTCGGTGGCAGAGTTACGACGAACCGCGCTCCGCCACCCGGAGTGTCGCCGCATTCGATGCGGCCTCCATGGGACTCGGCAACCAGCCGGGCCATATACAACCCCATGCCCATGCCGCCCTCGCCCTTCGACGACATGAACGGCTCGAACAGGTGTTCGCGAATCTCGGGCGCGACGCCGCTCCCCGAATCCTCGACGGCCAGGATCACGCCGCCGTCCGGCGTCCGGCTGGCCTCCACGACCAGGGTCGCGCCATGCTGCGTGGCATGCACGGCGTTGCGAATCAGGTTCACCAGGGCCTGCACCAGTTTGCGCGGGTCGCCCAGGACCTCGGGGAGGTCCTCCTCCAGGCGCAGATCCAGCTTGCGACGCCGGAACTCCATGTCCATGCGCATGACGGTGACCGCGTCACGGACCACCGACGCCGGCTGGACCGGAGCCAGCGCAACGCCCAGCCGGCCGCTCCGGGCGAACTGGTTCATCGATTCCAGGGTGGACAGCAGGTTCCGCAGCCCCGACAGCCCGATCTGCACCGACTCGCGGATCTCGTCCGACACGCCGCCGGACTCGACCTCGACCTCCAGGTACGACAGGCCCATCAGGAAGTTGCGAAGGTCGTGGGTCACTCCGGAAGCCAGGCGGCCCATCGTGCCCAGTCGCTCCAGGTGCATCAACTGCTGCTGCGCGGCCTGCAGGTCGCCCAGCGCCTTGGCCAGATCGTCGTTGCGCACGGTCACCAGGCCCACCAACCCTGCGATCGCGCGGTGCTGATAGACGTGGTCGCTGGCATCGACGACGGCCCGCAGGACCACTTCGGCGTCGAACGGCTTCGTCAGGAACCGGAAGACCTGAGCACGGTTGATGGCCGACATGATGGCCGGCGAATCGGTGTACGCCGTCAGGATGATGCCGGCGATGTCCGGCTGGGTCTGGCCGACCTTTTCCAGCAGCTCGACGCCGGTCATGCCCGGCATGCGCTGGTCGGCCACGATGACGTCGATCGCGTGCGCCTGGCTCAGGGCAAAGGCCTCGGCGGCGCTGTCGGCCCGGTAGATGACGTACTCGTCCTGCAGGAGCGCCTCGAGCACGTCGAGGTTCTCCGGTTCATCGTCGACCATCAGCACGGCGCGGGACAGCAGTCGTCCCACATCGTACCGCTCGACCATCGATCGTAGTGATTCCTGTACCATCGCGTTGGCTAGTCTAGGGTTCCGCGCTCGCCGGAAGCAAGAAAACAGCACCCAATTATTCTTTGCCATCGATTCCTGCGTCCAGGCAAGCGCGTTCAGGCGAATCCGCCATTCACTTGCACGCCCGCAAGGCGAATGCTGGTTCCCGTGACGCCGTCAGGCTAGGATCGGGCCGTTGCTTCTGGAGTCGTTGATGCCCCGATACGACGTGGTATTTCGCGAGGCCCGGATCCTGGCCGAAGGCGGCGAGGAGCGCCAGGTGGACGTGGCGGTCCGGGACGGCCGCATCCAGACCATCCTTCCCGGGATCCCGGACGAAGGTGCCGACGAGGTGCGCTGCGCCGGCCGCTGGCTGCTCCCCGGTGCCGTGGACATGCACGTGCACCTGCGGGATCCCGGCATGACCCACAAGGAGGATCTGGCGACCGGAACGGCGGCGGCAGTGGCGTCCGGCGTCACTACGGTCTGCGACATGCCCAACACCCGACCGCCGGTCCTGGGCATCGACGAGTTCCGCGCCAAGGCGGCCCGGGCCCGGGAGGTCGCGCACTGCGACGTCCGCCTCTACGTCGCCCTGGGTCGCGACAACGTGGACGCCATCGCCCGTTGCGCGGCCGAACCCTCCTTCGCCGGCGTGAAGGTCTTCCTGGGAGCCACCACCGGGGACATGCTCAGCGACGACCGGACCCTGGAAGCCGCCGTCGACGCCCTGCCCTGCCTGTTCGTGTTCCATGCCGAGGACGAGGGTGTCCTTCGACGCAGCCTGGGAACGGCCGGACCCACGCCCGACGCCTCGGCGCACCACGTCCTTCGCCCCGCCGCCGCGGCGATCGAGGGTGCCCGGCGCATCGCCGCCCTGGCCGCACCGGGTCGCCGCCTGCACATCTGCCACCTGTCGGCCGCCGACGAACTGCCGTTCCTGGCCGGCCCCGACGGCCCTACCGGCGAAGTCGCGCCGCATCACCTCTGGTTCACCGCCGACGACACGGCGCGAATCGGCAATCTCCTGAAGGTCAACCCACCCGTGCGCCTGGCAACGGACCGCGACGCCCTGCGGACGGCCCTGGCCGACGGCCGCATCGCCGCGGTCGCCACCGACCACGCGCCCCACATCCTGCAGGAAAAGGCCGAACCCTACCCGACCGCTCCGTCGGGCGTGCCCGGACTGGACACGCTGGTTCCCTCGACGCTGCGCCTGGTCCAACTGGGCCTGCTGTCGATGGCGCGGGCCGTGGACGCCCTGTCGGCGGCGCCCGCCCGACTGCTGGGCCTGCCGGACCGCGGCCGCGTCGCCGAAGGCCTGAAGGCGGACCTCTACCTCTGGGACCCGCGTCGAACCTGGACCGTCAATCGCGGCGACCTGCGAACGAAATGCGGCTGGAGCCCCTTCGAGGGCGTCACGCTGGCGGCGCTCCCCGATGCGGTGTGGTTCGACGGCCGAAAGGTGGTCAGCCGCGAGTCGATCGGATAGCGGAGTGGTGCGGGGGAAGTCGCCGGGCCCGGAAGGCGGTCAGAGCCCCTGCTCGTTGATCGCCAACTGGACCGTCTGCAGGACCAGCCGCGCGGGCTCGATCAGGTCGTTCCTGGCGCCGGCGGCCGTGGCCGTGACGATGAACTTCTTCAGGTAGAACATCGCCTCGCGCAGACGCTCCTTCCGGATCAGGGCGTTGGCGAGGTTGAACGCGCCGTTCAGGTTTTCGGGGTCCAGTTCCAGGCTGCGGGTCAGTTCCCCGATCGCCGCATCCACGTTCCCCAGGGACAGGTACGACAGGCCCAGGTTGTGATGGCACTCGGCGTCATCCGGGTTGATCCGGATGGCTTCCTTGAACACTGCCATCGCCTCGGCCTCGGCCCCGGCCTCCAGGTACATCGACCCCAGGCCCGCGTAGGCACGGGCGTAGCCCGGGTCCGTCGCGATGGCCTTGCGGAACAACTCGTCCGCCTCGGTCAGCTTGCCCTTCTTCACCAGGATGTCGGCCGTCCAGTACATCGCGCCGACGTGCTTCGGGTTCAGCTTCTGGGCTTCCTGGAACCGCGTCGTCGCGCCGTCGGTGTCGCCCTTGGACAGAGCCAAGCGCCCCAACTGGAACGCGATTTCGGCGTCCTTCGGGTTGATCTTGTAGGCCTCGTTCAGTTCCCGCGCCGCGCTTTCGGGGTCCTTCCGGTCGTGCAGGTAGATCATGCCCAGTTGATAGCGCGCCTGATCGTTCTTCGGGTACAGCGAGATCGCCCCCTCGAACATCGTGATCGCCTCGGGGATCTCCTGGTGCTGGTATGCCTTGATGCCCTTGTTCGTCAGGGCGATGGATTCGCTGCGCGCCCGCGAGCAACCGAAAGCCATCAGGGACGCGAGGACGAGCAATACCGCCTTGCGCATGGGGGCCTCCTCGATGACTACTTGCCGCCGGTGACGCGGAAGATGAACGGGTAGGACACCTTGACCGTGCCGCCGCCCTTCGGGGACGGGAACTGCCAGGTGGCCACGCGGCTCATCAGGCACTGCTCGACGGCCTGGCTGCCCAGGCTGGAGACGCCGACACGAACGGCCGTGACCTTGCCCGTCGGAAGGATGATCCACTCGATCTTGACCTGTCCGGCCAGATCGGGGTTCTTCTGGACTTCCTGCTGGTAGCACCAGCGGACCTGGTCCATCTTGGTCTGGATGTAGCGACGGACGGTTTCCTTGTCCAGTTCGCCGGACACCGTCGAGATGCCGGTGTATACCATCGGCTCGCCGCCGCCCTTGAACTTGATCTTCGACGCGGCGCCCTCTGCGTCGCTCTTGGACAGGCCCGAAATCCCGCGCAGGTCCGCCGCGCCGAACTCGCCGCCGCCGCCCCACGCGCCGGTCCCGCGGAACCCGCCGCCGCCGCCCCCACCCAGGGTGCCGCCGAAGGCGTCCAGGCCCAGGGCCAGTTCGGCGTCCATGCCGCGATCGCCGATCACGCGGATGCCCATCATGCCGCCGCCCAGGCCCGGGCCCGCGGCATCCAGCACCTGGTTCAACAGGTCCTGCTGCTGGCCCATCACGCGCGTCAGGGCGGTGTCGGCGATCTTCTTGTTCTTTTCGACCTGGTCCTCGGTGACCAGCTTCGACGTCGGTTTCTCGTCAACGGGGCGGGGTGTCAGTTCGGTCCCGGGCTTCTGGGCGTCGGCCAGCTTCTTCGCTTCCTCGGCCTTCTTCTGGTCCTCTTCGACCTTGCGCTCCAGCATGGCGACCTGGATCTTCTTCAGGGCCTGCGTGCGCTTTTCGTAGGGGTCCCGGACGGACTTCAACTGCTCCTCGGGAACCAGGGTGACCATCACCAGGAACAGGAGGTGCAGGATCAGCGACAGCACAAGGTACATGTGCTCCCGCATGTTGAACTTCTTCCACCAGGACGTCTTCGGTGCCTGGGGAATGTGGGTCAGGCCCAGCAGGATGGTGAAGTCGCCGAACTTCAGGCGCGCGCGGGTCTTCATGTCGATGCGGGCCCACTTGCCCTGCTCGATCTGCTCGCGCCGCTGCATTTCCGGCAGGCGGATGATCTTGCCGTCGACCAGGAAGTCGCCGTCGATCTTCGGGCTGGATACGTCCACCAGGAACTGCCGGCCGTCGGCCTTCACGAATTCGATGAGGTCGGTGCCGATGACGTCGGCCGGAAGGAAGAAGTCCACTCCCGGGGTCGAGCCGATCGTGATGCCGGTGCCCTCGGGGTAGTACTTCGCCTGCAGGACCTTTTCGCCCCACAGCAGCGCGGTTTCCAGCCCGATCTTCGCGTTGGCCATGTCCTGGACGGCGGCCGGCGCAAAGAATGCGTCCGACGTCGCACGCTCGGTGGCCTGTTCGAAGTCCAGCCGCAGTTTCGTGTCGCCGATCTGCACCTCGTCGCCCGGCCGCAGGACGGCCTGGGAGACCTTCACGCCGTTGACCAGCGTTCCGTTGGTGCTTTCGAGATCCGTCAACCGGACCTCGCCGCTGTCTGCTATCTCGATGACGCAATGCTGGCGTGACACGTTCTGGTCGTTCAGGCGCAGGTGCGCCTGTCCGGCCTTGCCGACCCGGATGGTCTTCTGCGTGAAGACCTCCTCCCGGACCAGCTTGTCGCCTTCAAAGAGCGTGATGCGAATCGTCGGCGTCTGGGTCTGCATTTCTCCCCCCGGCCCGTGTCAGAGGTCTTCGGCGGACTTCAGGATCTCGTCGACGAAATCGGTGCGGACCTTGATCAGGCTGGGACCTTCGTCCAGCCGGATCACTTCCGCCACTCCCTGGTCGGGACGGAGGAATTGCGCCTCGACCACATCGCCCTCGAAGTCGAATGACTTTTCCTTGACCGGGACGTCGCCCTTCTTGGCATCCGCCGCCTTGGCCGCCGCAGGGGGGGCCTTGGCGCCGCTCTTCGACTGTGCCAGCGCAGGCAGAGCCAGAGCCAACATGGCTGCCGTCGCAACCGCGAACATCAGGAAACGCTTCATGGCGCACCTCTCGGGTCGAATCCTAAACCCGGATCGGGCGAATTACAACCTGCACGGCCCGGGCATTCGCCCAAGTCCGCGTTTCACTTCCCCCCTGCCGCCGCCGCCGGGGCAGGAACCGCTTCCGACGTGGGCGCCGGAGCCGGGGCCGGGGTCGGAGCCGGGGCCGGCGCAGGAGCCGGCATCGGCGCGGGTGACCTCTCGGCCTCGATCTGCAACCGCAGGGACTCCAGGCGACGCGTCGCCTCCTTGCGCTTCGGATGGTTCGGCGTGGCGAGGCGCAGGAACGCGTCGCACTCGTTCACGGCCAGGTCCAGCTTGTTCAGGTTTTCCTGGTAGACCAGGCACAGGTTGAACCGTACGTCGGCGTTGTTCGGGTCACGGGCGAGGTCCAGCAGGATCCGCAGGGCGTCCTCGCCCTTGTTCAGGCCGCGCAGGGCGACGGCATGGCCCAGGCGGGCCTCGACGCTGGTGGGCCGCAGCCGGGCCGCCTCGGCGAACTGCTCGACCGCGGTCGTCGCGTCCTTGTAGGCCAGGGTCACGGCGCCGAAGTTCATCCGGGCGTCGAACAGGCGCGGATCGTCGCGAACCGCCTTCTGGAACAACTGCACGGCCTGGCGCACTTCGCCGGTCTTCAGGAAGGTCAGGGCCAGCAGGTTCTGGATCGGCCCGTCACTGGGGCTCAGGCTGAGCGCGTTGCGGCCGACCAGGACGCCGACGTCGGTCAGGCCCAGTTCCAGGTAGGCGGCCCCGAGAACCTCGTAGGCGTCCATGGAATCAGGATCCGAAACGAGGGCCTTCCGGGCCAGGTTGATGGCCTCCGGGTAGTTCCGGTCGCGCTGCGCCTTGGATGCGTAGTAGTTGTTCGCGACGCTGTTGGCGGGGTCGATCTGCAGCGCCTTGTCGAACTTCGCGACGGCGTCGGCGGTGCGGCCCTCAGCCAGTTCCAGCCGCCCCTGCTGGGCCAGCGCGTCGCCGTCCTGCGGATTCTTCGCGAAGGCCTTTTCGAACGCGGCCTTGGCGCCCGCACGATCCCCCTTGAACGCCAGCAGGGCGCCCAGGTTGTACGAAACGTTCGCCGAGGCGTCGGGGGCCGCGGCAGCCGTCCGGATCCGGTCCTCGATGCCGGTGTCCGTCCACTTCGGCGCATCCGCGCCTTCCTTTTCCGGCTTCAACGTCGCGCGGCCCTCGTTCAGGGTGTACGCGCCGGGCTGCGGGCGGATGTCGGGCAGGGTCTTGAACTCGGGGTCCAGGCGCAGCAACTGCTCTTCGGCCTGGGCCGAGTAGCTGTTGTACCACTTCAACTGCTGGGCCTGTTCGACGCAGCGGCGGTAGGACTCCTTGGCGCGATCCCAGATCGGACCGGCCTTGTCGGCCAGGCCCTGCTTGAAGAACAGCTTCTGGTCCTGGTTCAACTGGGGCGGGACCGGCGAGTTCTCGATGGCCTCGGCCAGTTCCTGGAAGCCGGCGCCCTTGCGCGCCCAGGCGGCGATCGTCCAGTTGGGCTGGCCGAAGGCTTCGACGCTGGTCAGCGTGTCCATCGCTTCCTTGATCAGGCCGATCTTCTTGGCGATGGCCTCGGCAAGGACCTTTTCCGGCAGTTTCAACTGGACGGCGCGCACGTCGGCGAGGACCGACTCGCCCTTGTAGAACTGGGCTTCGGCCGCCGCGGCCAGGCCGACGGGGGTGACCTTCGTCTTTTCCTCGTCCGTCAGGTCCTCGTAGGCCTTGACCGTCTTCTTGAACCAGTCGAGGGCCAGGGCTTCCTTCTTCTGGGCCCGCAGGGTCAGGCCGATGCGCAGGTGGGCCTTGAGGTACAGGTCCAGGCTGGACTTGCCGTACTTCGCCAGCCAGGTCTCGTATTCCTTCTGGGCCAGGGCGTGCTTGCCCTGCTTTTCCAGGGTGCTGCCGATTTCCAGCGCGACCGCGATGGCATAGGAGGCCTTCGGGAACAGCGTCAGGTACTTGCGCAGATCCTTGATGGCCGCGTCGTACTCGCCCAGACCGGTCCGGAAGATCGTCGCGTAGCGCAGCGACTCTTCCGTCAGTTCGTGGGCCGGCTGCAGGCCGACGAACACTTCATAGATGCGCGCGGCTTCGGAGTAGACCGCCAGGCGGCGGTACGTGTCGGCGATGTTGTACAGGGCGCGGATCGCCAGCGGCGAGTTCGGCATCTCGTTGACCAGCTGCTCGTTGGCCTTCAGGCTGCGTTCGACCAGGCGGGCCTTGAAGAAGTTGTTCGCCGCGTTGATCAGCGAACGATCCTTCAGGGGCGTGCCGGCGAAGCGCTTCACGTAGTCCAGGAAGCATTCGGCGGCCACGGTGTAGCGGCCGGCCTGCTCGAACTCGTAGCACTTGTTGAAGTCCTTCTGCTCGTTGATGCGGGTGATGATCCCGGGGACGTCGCCCTGCATCAACTTGGGATTCTTCGCGATGAGTTCCGTGGCCGCGTACAGGCCCTTGATGTTGCGCTGCAGGGTCAGCGACGACAGCAGCAGGCGGGCCGAGTCGGGGGCGTTCTCGGCGTCGGGAGCGTCCTCGATGATCGTCCGGAACCCGGCCTCGGCCTTGTCGAAGTGGTTGTAGCGATACCAGATCATGGAGGCGAGGAAGCGCGCCTCGATCACGTCGGGGGCATCCTTCGGGGCCATCGCCAGGTAGCGCTCGCACGCCTTGACCAGCTTCGTTTCGAAGACCGGGAGTTCCCTGGGCTCGGTGTCGCCGGAGTCATCCGACTTCGTCTTGTCCTTCGTGAAATCGGCCAGCTTGTAGTAGGCGGAAACGGCATGGTGGGCGGCGTCCTGCGCCTTCGGCCCGTTGGGCTGCAGTTCGACGATGGTCGTGTAGCGCTCCGCGGCCTCGTTGTACTTGCCCAACTGGAACAGGAGGGCCGCGTAGTTGTAGGTCATGTTGTAGTACTCAGGCGAATTCGGGAACAGCCGCAGGTACTCGTTGTACAGGAGGTGCGTGAATTCCTTCGTCGCCTCCTCCATCGTCACCGAAACTTCCTTCTGGTAGTTGCTGGCGATGACGCGGACCAGTTCCTCGGCCTTCGACATTTCGGCGTCGATGAAGACCTTCGGGGCGTCGGTCTGGAACTTGTCCAGCAGGCCGATCAGGCGGCGGGTTTCCTCGACGACGCGGGCCTTGGCGGCCAGCTTGTACACGTTTTCCAGGATGGCGCGCTGGTACTCGACGACCTTGTACTGGTCCTGCGCATCCTTGTATTCGGCGATGATCTTCTTGTACAACTTCGTGGACTTGTCGTACTCGCCCTGGCTGGCATAGCCTTCCGCCAGGCGGACGGCGAGGTCCATGTACCCGGTGGGCGCGATGGCCTTGAAGACCTTGATCGCGTTCTCGGGGCTGCCGACCTGCGAGTAGACCATGACCAGGTCGCGCTGGGACTCGCGCAGCAACTGGGCGCCGTACCCGATGGACTTGGCCTGGTCGCCCTTCGCGTAGTCGATGACCTTCAGGAACTGGTTCATCGCCTCTTCGTGCTGGCCCATGTTGTAGAAGCACCAGCCCTTCTTGTAGATGGCCAGGCCGTAGGGCGACGACATCGGGAAGTTTTCGACTTCCGCGTACATCTTCTGGGCTTCGTCCATGCGCCCGCTGTTGAAGTAGAACTCGCCGATGTTCAGCAGGGCGTCGGGGACGTACCGGCTGTTGGGCGCCTCGCGGATGACGCGGGCGAAGTAGGGAAAGGCCTGATCCTGGCGGTCCATCTGCACCAGGGTGTAACCCAGCAGGTACAGGACCTGGTCCAGGTTCAGGTAGTTCGGATAGCGATCGACGACCATCATGTAGGCGTTGGCCGTTTCTTCCTGCCAGTAGGTCCGCTGCTTCAGCAGTTCCTGCTGTTCGGACTGGACCTGGGCCACGGCCCCGTCGTCGCCGGCGTCCTGCGCCTTCTTGAGGCGCGTGAACATTTCGTTGCCGTAGGCCTTGTTGAAGAAGTTTTCCGCCTTGTCCCAGTACAGGCGCGCCAGGCGGGCGTAGTACTCGGGCTTGCCGGGGTCCTCTTCGTCGGTGGTTTCGATCAACTGGTTCAGGGTGGAGATGGCCTGCTCCAGCTTCTCGTCGGCCATGCGCTCGGGGCGGGAGGCGATCGCCTTGACGCCCATGGGCTTGGCCGGTCCCTTCGGCTTCTGGTCCCCCAGGACGTCCGTCGTGGCCGTCTTCGGGGCGCCCGAGTCGGGCAGCGAGTACGTCTTGATTTCGGCGCCCGCCTTCTTTTCGTCCTTCTTCTGGGCGAAGGCCGAGGGCGCAACCAGCGTCGCGACAACCAGGAACCCGAGGGTGCGGGAGAGCATCGTCATCGAAGGCCTCCGTTCAGCCCGAGAGAACGGGCCGGGGACGTCATCTGGTCAATCACTTAACGGCGCCGCACGCCGACTGCAGGGGGTAGTGGTAGGAACCCAGTTCGTCCTTCCAGTATTCGCCGTCCCACACCCAGTAGATGTGCTCGGGGTCCACCTTGAACTCCTCCTTCGGAGCCGAGGGGCCGCCGGCGGAGACCTGCTGCTTCTTGACCTGCTCTTCCAGGACGCCCTTCTGGGCGTTCAGGCACTCGAAGCGGACCTTCAGGGCCTGCGACAGCAGCGACTTCAGTTCGCGGCGCACGCGGGACAGGCGCTCCCGGGCCAACTGGCCGGCCTCGCTCATCGTCAGCGAGCGGTAGGCCAGCAGGTCGGGCAGCAGGAAGTCCACCAGCCCCTTGGCGACCGGGCTGCTCTTCAGGGATTCCAACTGCTGGATTTCCTTGGAGATCGTCACCACGAACCCGAACAGGCGGCGCAGCTTCGCATCGGCCAGGGCCGCGTTGAAGATCTTCTTGATCTTCAGCGAATAGGTCCCGCCCTTCTTCGACAGCGAGGCGAGGTACTGGTAGAAGTCCGTCGGGTCCGTGTGGCCGCCGAGGACCGCTTCCAGTTCCTTGTGGATTTCAAAGAATTCCTTGTAGAACGGGTCGATCGTGGCCAGCGCCTCGTCGTACCGGCAGTTCTTGAAGAAGATCACCGCGCGCAGGACCGACGCCTCGGGGTAGTACTCTTCCTCGAAGTACGGCGAGTTGACCGTCAGGATGTTGCCCAGGGCGCGGGAGTAGTTGCCCAACTGGTAGAACGCCCAGGACTTCTCGAACAGGCTGTCCAGCCACTGGTCGGACGTTTCCGGGATCTGGTCATAGAAGCGGACGGCCGTTTCCACGTTCCCGGGGATGAAGGTCGTCTTGTCGAAGCCGGCGCTGTAGAAGACGCGCGCCAGGGCCAGCGTGGACATTTCGCGATACTTGTCGCGGCCTTCGAACGGCCCCGAGGCCTTGACGAACCGCAGGACCTCCCGGAAGGCCTCCGAGGCCGGCATGGGCTCGCTGCGACGCACCAGCACGACGCCCTTGAGGTACATCGCCTTCACGAACAGGTCCGGGCGGCTGGCGCCCACGCGGGACAGGCTTTCCAGGGCGGCGTCGAGATTTCCTTCATAGTAATGGTACTGGCCGACGTAGAAGGAGATCTCCTCGGCGAGGTCGATCGGGTACTTGTCGGCCGGGTACGACGCCATCCGGAACAGGGTGTTCGTTTCGCCGGGGATTTCCCGGTGGATCCTGACCAGCCAGGTCAGCGTGTCGATGTAGCGGACGTGCGTGGGGCCGGCCTCGACGACGCGGTCGAAGTACCCGAAGGAACTGACGAAGAACTTCAGCGCGAACAGGGCGAGGCCCATTTCGTACTGCGCTTCCTGGAAGTACGGCGCCGCTTCCTCGCCTTCGGAAAGGATCCGGTTGTAGACCAGCGAGGCGTCGTAGAACTTGCCTTGCGATGACAAGCGCTTGCCTTCGGTCAGGACGAGGGTGAAGGCACTCTGGGCCGCGGCCGGAGCCGCCGTCGGTGCAGCCGGTGTCGGCTCCGGCGCGGGCGCCTGGGCCAGGGCCGCAACGGTCCAGAAGGTCGCGATCAGGGCGAAAGCCCCGACGTTCGTGGCATGCCGCATGTGCGTACCCCTTTCAAAGTCCGCGGGTTGTCCGAATTATTGCAGAAGGCGGTGAACTGTCAAGGCGAAAGGCCTCGTGGGTTGCGGCCCGCCGCCCTCCACGGGCGGGGGGGCCTCGCCCGGTTCAACCCCGGGCGCGTTGTCGGCGAGTCGATCCCCCCGGGCGGGTGGGGTCCGGAGGGCGTCCACGTCCACGTGCACGATCACGTCTCCCGATTGATCACATCTGAAATCCTCAAGAACCGCTGAGAACTGGCATCCGCGAACTGCTACAGCCTCGACGACACGTCGTGTTCTTGGCACTTTCTCGAAGAAGAGGAGAATTAATAACCCCGGGTAATACCGG
>CAINDP010000171.1 GCA_903847405.1 uncultured Myxococcales bacterium
CAGCGACCACCGAGGCCTCCGCGGCCACGCCCGCCGCCGGGACGCCCGCGCCCGCGCCGGCCGCCGCGCCCGGGACCGCCGCCGCCACCGACACGACCGGCGGCCTGTCCCAGCAGTTGGGCTCGGTCTTCAAGACCGACAAACTGAAGGTCGACGGCTACTGGTGGCTGCACTACAACAAGATGTCCTCCTTCCCCCTGGACGAAAAGGGCGGCAAGGACGGCCTGGGCCAGTCCCTGGATCACCGCCTGCGCATCCGTCCCCGCCTGATTCTGTCCCCTTCCGTGGACGTCGTGGCCAACCTGGACGTGCTGGCGGGCCAGTTGTGGGGCGACACCACGAACACGGCGTCGTCCGAACTGCTGTCCCCCCGGGACCGCACCTCGTTCACGTCCCAGTCGTCGCTGCGCGAGCTGTACCTGGAGTGGCGCTCGAAGGCCGGCGCCCTGCGCCTGGGCCAGGTCGCGTCCCGCTGGGGCCTGGGCCTGGTGGCGAACGACGGCGAGGACCGCGAGGACAATTTCTCGGACACCCGGTTCGGCGATCGCACGGAACGCGTCCAGTTCACCTTCAAGCCCGCGACCTGGGGCTCGGACAAGGCCTGGGCGAAGAACCTGAACATTTCCGTGGCCGGCGACCTGGTCTTCTGGGACGACCACGCGGACCTCGTGGCGGGCGACAAGGCCTGGCAGTTCGTGGGCGCGGTCTACTGGGACGGCAACGTGATTCCGGGCGTCTGGGACACCTTCACGGGCGTCTACGTGGCCTACCGGAACCAGAAGTACAGCGACGGCGACCGCCTGGAGGCGACCGTCGTGGACCTGTTCACGCGGCACGCGCTGCCCCTGGACAGCAAGGGCACCCGGCTGGTCCTGTCGGCCGAGGGTGTCGTATCGACCGGGAACACCAACGCCGTGCGGTTCGAGCGGGCGAAGGACGGCGTGGACATCCTGCAGTTGGGGGCCGTCCTGCGGATGGACCTGGAAGTGCCGGCGTACAAGCTGGTCCCCTCCTTTGAAGTGGGTCTGGCCTCGGGTGACCGGGATGCCCGCGACGGCACGGCGCGCGGGATGACCTTCGACCCGGACTTCCAGGCCGGCATGATCCTGTTCCAGCAGGTGCTGGGGCGGATGAGCGCCTGGGCGGTTTCGCGCGCGTCGGACGCCTCGCTGTCGGCGGCGCCGGCCAAGGGCTACGAGCAGGCCCTGACGAACGGCGCGATCACCAATGCGCTGTATGTGTACCCCCGCCTGAAGTGGTCGCCGCTGAAGGGGCTGGACATCCGGCTGGCCTTCCTGTGGGCCCGGTCCATGGTCCCGCTGGTCGATCCCTACAGTGCTTCGGTGAAGAACGGCGGCTATCCCCGCTCGTACCGGAACGGCGCGCCCTCGACGGACCTGGGCTGGGAAATCGACGGCGGCATCACGTACCGCACCCCGAACTTCTGGGGCCCGTTCTTCGTGAGGCTGGGCGTCCAGGCCGGCTGGTGCAAGCCCGGCGCTGCCTTCAACGACGACAAGGGGAACGACCTCGGGGGCTTGTGGCAGGCCCGCGTGATGGCCGACCTGGGCTTCTAGGTCCCCCGAACCATTCACCCGACGCGATGCCATGTGATATAAACGGCTCTCGGGACCCCCGCGGCGCCACCGCGGAACAGGTCCGGCGGCCGACGAAGGAGGAGAACCGATGAGCGACGACCCCACCAGCAAGCCCGGATCGAGCCCCGAGTCCGCCCCCGACGGCGGCAAGGCGCCCGAGGCTGCCCGGTCCGTCGAGGACTTGAAGGCAAAACTGGGCCTGCGGACCCGCAAGGTCGAGGAAGCCGAAGCCGCGCGCCCCAAGGCGCCGACCTCCGCCGACTTCTCGATCGGCCTGGGCGAGAAGGCCGCGGCCGCCCCGTCGTCGGCCCCGGCTTCGACCGCGGCCGCCGGTTCCCAGGCGGAGTACGGTGAGCCCCTCGCACCCAAGACGCTGGAAAACAAGCATTACGTCGCCATCGCGTCCCTCGGGGCCCTGATGCTGATCATCGGGATCTTCTTCGGCGGCGTGCTGAAGGGCCGTGCGCTGGAAAACTCGAAGACCCGCGAGGCGAAGCACCTGATCGAATACCTCACCGAAACGCCCCTGCAGCAGACCGGCAAGGTCGCCACCACGATCATGGCCGCCTACCAGGCCCAGGTGGGCGAAGTCGCCCGCGTCGTGGACGTCCTGGGCAAGGCCTCGGAATCGAAGGACGTCAAGGTCCGCCTGGACGCGGAAAAGGAACTGGCCGCCTTCCTGAAGCGGGCCCAGGACTATCGGGACCAGAAGCCCTACTTCTCGCTGGACCAGGTGTACCCCGGGATCGTGTTCAACGGGGAACTGGCCTCGCAGGTCGTCAACTACGTCGAGGGCGTGAAGAACCTGTACGACGAAACCGTCCTGCTGGCCCTGGAAGCCGACACGCTGGACCGCGTGACCGAAACCGAGGAAAAGGGCGTCGGCGCGACCCACGTCATCTACATCCCGGCGGCCGGCGCCGACGGGACGAAGAAGGCCATGTGGGTCCAGGCCGTCGACAAGGAAAACCCCCGCCAGGGTTCCGACGGCGTCGAGTACGCGGTGCTTCCCGTGGGCAGCGACAAGGCCCAGGTCGTCGCGGCGTCGGCGCTGGCCGAAATCAACATCGCACCCATCGCGAAGGAAAAATCGGTCGTGTACAAGACCGCGATCTACGACCGCGTCCGCGCCCGCCTGGGCCAGATGAAGATGGTGTCGGAAACGGTCAACTTCGACGCCCTGAAGGAAAAATTGCAGAAGTACGCCTCCCGCGGTTCCTACATCACCCTGTTCTAGGCGCGCTTCGTGTACCCCAAACGCCACTCCATACCGCCCCTTCTCGCCGTGTTTCCCACACGTTCGGCATCGGCCGCGCTGCTGGCGCCCTGCCTTCCGGACATCGCGGCCTCCCTGGGAACCTCGTACGAGGGCATCGGGGCGTTGGTGGGCGCGGTCTGCGTGGGATCCGGCCTGGCGGTGCTGGCCGTGGGTCTGCTGGGCCACCGGGCGCGGCCCCGGTCCCTGCTGGTCGGCGGCGCGGCGCTGCAGGTCCTGGCCGTGATCGCCTTCGCGTCGTCCCGGACCCTGGAAACGTCCATCGTGGCCGCGCTGTTCTACGGGGCGGCCGGGGTCGCGGACCTGGCCGCCACGGCCCTGCTGGCCGGGATCGGGGGAGCCCGTCGGGGGCGGCTCCTCAGCCTGGCCCACGGGCTCTATGCCCTGGGCGCCGTGGTCGTGCCCCTGGTCGCCGGGGTGATCCTGGGCGCGGGCGGCACCTGGCGGGTGCTGTTCGCCGGCGCGGCCGCGATCAGCGTGCTGACGCTGGCCTGGGTGGTGCTGTCGGGGGCGGGACGCGGGACGCCGGATGCGACAAGTGCGCCCGTCGCGGCGACCGGCACGGGCCTCTGGAGGGTCCGGGCGTTCCGTCGCGGCGCCCTGGCGATGGCCCTGTACATCGGGGCCGAAATCGGGGCGGTCATCTGGCTGCCCACGTGGTTCCGGGACCGGTTCGGGGCCTCGGTGCCCGTCGCCGCGGCGTCGGTGGCGCTGTTCTGGGCGTCGATGACGGCCGGGCGCCTGCTGCTGGCGCATCGCGTGGACCGTTCCGATGCCCGGGTCTTCGTGTCGCGGCTGGGCGTCATCGCCGCGTGCGCGTGGGTCGGCGTGCTGCTGTCCGGGGACCTCGCAGTGGCGCTGGTGGGCGTCGCGCTGTTCGGCCTGGTCATGAGCGTCTGCGCGCCGGCGCTGCAGGGCTTCACGGTCCGTCCGTTCCCGGGATCGGAAACGTCGGTGTTCGGCTGGCTGTCCACCGTGTCCAATGCGACCGGAGCCGCCATGTCCTGGACGATCGGGGCCACGGCCCAGCGGATCCAGGGCCTGCCGGAGGGCGGGGTCGCGTCCGGGTCGGGGTTGACGTGGGCCCTGGCGGGCGCCCCGATCCTGCTGATGGCGATGGCGGTGGTGGTGCGGCGACCCGATCCGGTTACGACTCCCGAGGCCGGTCGTTCGACGCCGTGACCACGCCGGCGATGCGCGGGGCCTTCGCTACGTAGCGATTCACCTCGGCCAGGGCCCATTCGTCGGCGTCGTCGAACCGCAGCGCCACGCCCACGTCCTTCGCGGCGACGCCTTCGTGCGCCGCCTCGACGCGGATCACCTGCCCGGTGATCTCGATATGGCAGGACGACGACGGCAGATGGAACCGCACGGTGACCTCGTCGTCCACCTGGTAGGGCGCCATCGACATCAGGAACATGCCGGAAACGCTGATGTCCCGGGCGATCGCGGTGCTGGACTGTCCCCGGACCTCCTCGAGGATCTCGACCTCGCCCTTGAACGGCCGCCGGTTGGTTCTTCGTCGCTCGTTCATCGCACCATCTCCCGCCAAGGCTTGCGCGGCACCAGCACCCCGACGCGGTCCAGGGCCTCCCGTCCGGCATAGCACAGGAAGCCCTCGGAGGAACAGAGGGAAGAAAACCGGTCCAGGCCGGCCCGGGACTTCGGATACTCGACCAGCATCACCGACAGGCCGGCCCGGGTGGCGCTGCGCAGGGGATCCAGGGCCGACGCCAGCCTCTTCGGGGGCGCCAGCGATTCGCCGTCCAGGACGTAGCCTTCGGCCAGGATTCCCGAGAGGACGTCCAGGATACCCGGCCGGCCCAGCAGGACGAAGGGGTTCGACGCCACGACGAGGAACCCGGGAGCGAGGATGCGGGCGTGCCGGGCCAGGGCCGTGATGAGGTCGGCCATGCGGGCCGGCGCGTCGGCGCGTCCTTCCTCCTGCCAGGTCTCGGCGGCGTCCACGGTGTCCAGGAACACCCCGTCGAACCCGGCGTCCAGGATGCGATCGATCCAGGCGTCCCGGCCCGAATACACCACGGCGTGCCACGCCGGGTCCCAGAAGCGGACCCGCACGTTGCCGGGCCACTTCGGGTTCGGGCGGTCCAGGAAGGACGCGGACCCGCCCCGTGCCGAACGGGCCCAGTAGTACCGGTAGTCCTCGGCCTCGCCCAGGCTGAGGTAGGCCAGCACGGTCCGCGGGGCCCGGTTGGCGCGCCAGCGCAGCCGACGCACGTCCCAGCGGGTCAGTTGCCGGGCACCGCTGCCGTCCCACGAGGAATCGACGATCAGCACGTCGGGATCGGCCCGGGCGATCGCCGCCGGGTCCATCCGCTGGAACTGGACCAGCAGCGTGCGCGCCCCCGCAAGGCGCGCCGCCGAACGGCCCCGGGGACTGCACGCGTCGCCTCCCGGCACGGCCTGCACGGCGATCCCGACGCCCGCATCCCGGAGGGCGGACGACACCCGGACCCCCAGCGGACAGGCGGCCGGAGCCAGCGCTGCCGCCGTCGCGAGGATCCAGGGGAGCAGGAGGATGATGGCCGCGTTCACGCGGCGATCCTGCCACGTCGCCCTGGCCCCGACAACCGTCGACGTCGACGTGATCGTGCACGTGGACGTGGACGTCTCCCGATTGATCACATCTGAAATCCTCAAGAACCGCTGAGAACTGGCATCCGCGAACTGCTACAGCCTCGACGACACGTCGTGTTCTTGGCACTTTCTCGAAGAAGAGGAGAATTAATAACCCCGGGTAATACCGG
>CAINDP010000172.1 GCA_903847405.1 uncultured Myxococcales bacterium
CCGCCATCGCCAGCCTCATGACGACCTCCTGGCTCCACGCCAGAAAGGTACGTCCCCCCCTAACTTCCTGCCCTCGTTCAGATACTTTTCCTTCGTGAGGCAACGATGCCCCTTCGGATACATCTAGCGTGAGGCAACGCGTGACGTTGACCCCGGCAAGCCTGGCTCCGATACTGCGCCTGCCCTGTGCGCTTCGCGGGCGCCGGTTCCTGACAGCGAACCCGCGGGCTGGCGCCGGATCGCGGACAACCCCTTCCACCGGAGATCGAGGATGAAGACACGGACGATGTTGCTGGCGACGATGGTCGCGCTGGGCCTGGTTCCGGCCGGTTGTTCCAAGGACGAAACGGCCGACCCCATCGACCGTTGCGCCGCGGTGACCTGCCCCCAGAACGCGAAATGCCTGGTCGACGGGGACGCCCCCTCGTGCCTCTGCAACGCCGACTTCGTGCGGGACGGGGAGGCCTGCATCGCCAGCAGGCAGGTCGATTGCGCCTCCAGCGTCCCGGACCACGCGGTCCCGACCCCGGCCCAGGTGACGGTCGCCTATACCACCGCGGACGGGTGGTCGATGCCCGCCGATTGCGCCTGGCAGTGCCAGACCGCGTACGTCCTCGACGGCGGCCTGTGCATCGACCGCAAGATCGTCGCGTGCGAACCCGGAACCGTCGAACACGCCACCCCGGTCCTTTCGGACGTGGTCGTCCATTACACGCCCCAGGACGGCTGGGAGGAACCGGCCGCCTGCGACTGGGCCTGCGTGGCCGACTTCGACCGGGTGGAGGACGCGTGCATCGACCGGCAGACGGTGCCCTGTGCCGCGGACCCGGACAAGCCCGCAAACTCCCACGACGTCGTCGCGGACGTGCAGTCCACCTTCACCACCAGCCAGGGCTGGAACACCCCCGCCTGCGAGTGGGCGTGCGACACCGAACATGCGGTCGTCGCCGGCGAGTGCCTGCACCGGCAGATGGTCGGTTGTGCGCTGCTGGAAATGCTGCCTCCGAACGCCCAGAACGTCGTCGTCCCGGTGGAGGTCACGTATTCCTCCGTGTCCCAGGCGTGGTCCACCCCGGCGTCCTGCACCTGGGAGTGCCGGATGGGCTATGCGTTGGACGGAGATGCCTGCGCGAAGACCGTCGGTTTCAACGACCTGAAGCTGGAGGAGTGCGTCCGCCTTCTGCTGAATCAGCCCACGGGTGTCATCCTGCAGTCCGCAGTGGCGGCCATCACCGATCTGGACTGCTCGAACTCCGGGATCACGGACCTCGAGGGGCTGCAGGACTTCACCGCCCTGGCCACCCTGGCCCTGAACGGGAACGCGATCGTCGATGTCGGCCCCCTGGCCTCGTTGACCCAGCTCACCTCCGTGAACCTGACCGGCAACTGCATCCACCGGTTCACGCCCATCCTCGACTTCATCAAGGTCCGGAAGGTCGTCGGCTGGAACCTCCAGACGCCGGAATGCATCGTCTGCCCGGACGGCTTTGCGAACCGGCAGGGGTCGAACTGCTGGTCCGACGTGTCGGCCGTCGTCAACTGGAGCGGTGCGGTGAGCTACTGCGAGGGACTGGGTGGCCGCCTGCCCATCATCGACGAACTGCGCACCATGATCATCAACTGCCCGTTGACGGTGCTGGGCGGTACCTGCGGCGCGTCGGATTCCAGTTGCCTGTCGAACGACGCCAGTTGTTTCACGCACGAGACATGCCGCACGTGCGGCTACAGCGAAGGTGGCCATTCGATCTTCACGTCGGACTTCTATAACGTCCTCTGGTCGTCCAGCGAGATGCCGGAACCGAACCCGGGTTGGGCGTGGGGTTTCTACTACTACTACGGCTCGGTCGAGCCCTTCCAGAAGGAGAGCATCGGCCTGTTCGAGACGGTGGGGCGGTGCCTGCCCTGATCGGCGTCCGGGAAAACCTCCAGACCCTGCGGAAGGCCAATCTGCGGTAGCATCCCCCCGCGAGGTTCGGATGCGCGACGTCGAACGGGAAGTGGTGCGCGCCCTCAAGGCCGGGGAGGGCGACTACCGGGAACAGGACATCGAGCGGATCCAGTTCCAGGACTGCGACCTGTCCGGACAGTCGTTCTTCCAGGCCTCCCTGGAGAACGTGGTCTTCACCCGCTGCAACCTCAGCCTGGTCGATTTCCGCCATGCCCGGTTGCAGGCCGTGCGCTTCGTCGAGTGCAAACTGGTGGGGATCCCCTTCCTGAATGCCGATCCCTTTGCCCTGGAAATCCACTTCCAGTCCTGCAAATTGATCAGTTGCAACTTCGGCGGGATGCGCTTGCGGAAGGCCGCCTTCCGCGACTGCGACCTCCAGGACTGTGCCTTCATCGGGTCGGACATGGCCGAGGCGGACTTCTCGCGATCGATGTTCCGCGGCTCGGAATTCAACGGCACCGACCTGAGGAAGGCGGACTTCCGCGGGGCGGCGGGATACCGGATCAACCCGCTGAACAACAAGGTCCGGAAGGCGCGGTTCGACCTCCCCGAGGTGCTCAGCCTGCTGGAGTTCCTGGACATCGAGATCACCCCCTGAACCCGCGCGCGTCTGCACGGCGAGACGTTCATGGCGTCCATCGGGGGGGGCGCAACAGCCGGGAAGAGCGATGCGGGCGGCGCGGCCTACCGGACGTCCACGAACATCCCGTACGCCGAGGCGTTCCCGCCGGCCGGGGGCGGGACATCGATGCGCTCGTCGTCCTTCCAGTAGCAGGCGACGTTCTGGGTGCCGTTGTCGATGTAGCCGCCCACGTACACGGAGCCGTCGACGACCTGGACCGCGAAGGCGAAGGCGTCGCGCCCGGCGAGGGTCAGGTCCTTCTTGACGTAGTTGATCCACACGGCGGCGATCGAGTTCGTGCCGTCGCTGTAGTGGCCCGCGACGTGGACCAGGCCGTCGATCACGGTGACCCCGTATGCGTGGGAGCCCTGGCCGGCGTCGGCCAGCGCGAACCGCTCGATGGTGGCCCCGTCCTTCCTCCAGACCGTCGCGGTCCGAACGCCCGCCGCCTCTGTGTACCCGGCGACGTAGGCCACGCCGTTGCTGACGGAAACCGACGTGCCGTAGGACGACTGGTCGGCGGCGGCCGGGAGGAGGTCGGTCCTGACCCCGTCCTCCCAGATGGTCGCGACATTGCGGCCTGCGCCGTCGTTGTAGAACCCGGCGACGTACACCACCCCGGCGTACTCGACGACCGCGTTGGCATAGGAACGGATGCCCGGCGGGGAGGCGAGCTCGGCAGGGACCCAGTTCGTCCACAGCGTCGCACGGTCCTTGATGACACCGGCCCCGACGTCGGTCTTGCAGGCCCCGACCACGCGGACGTCGCCGTTGCTCACCAGGATCGCCTTGGGGAACGAGCCATGGTCATACTCGCCCAGATCCCTCTGGACACCGTCCGTCCATACCGTCCCGACATCGTAGGCCCCGGCGTTGTAGAACCCCGTGGTGTAGACGACGCCGTCGACGACCTGGACGCCGTAGGCCCCGCCGTTGTTTCCCGGGACGCTGAGGTTCGTCAGGATGCCGTCCTTCCACTGCGAGGCGACATACGTTGGACCGTTCTGGTGGTCGCCCACCAGGAGGACCGAGGTCACCGGCACGTGCGGGGTGTCCACCTCGGGGACGTCCTGGGCCGGGAGGTCCGTCGCGGGGAGGTCCTCGGCCGGCGCGTCCGCGTCGGGAGCGTCTTCCGCGGGGACGTCGGGCGCGGGCGTGTCCACCATGGGAACGTCCGTCGCGGGAACGTCCTGGGCGGGCGTGTCCGTCACGGGCGTGTCCAGCGGTGACACGTCGCCCGTTCCCGGGTCTTCGGGGATCGGAACATCCGTGGTGATCCCCGGATCGGTACCGGCGTCCATCGCGCCGCCGCTGCCGCCGCAACCGTTCGCCAGGAACATCAGAAGGGCACAGACGACCGCGTTGAAGGGCCATGTCCGCACAGGCGCACCACGGTTGAGGGTGCAGGCATCGTCGGGCCCGGGGGCTGGCCTGTCAAGGTCGTGCGCAGGAACATGGTCCATGGTCCCGCCGCCTGGGACGGAACGTCGGTGGTCGCGCTGGGCGCAGGGATCCTGCACGTCACCGCCGACGGGGCGACGCCCTGGCTGGCCCGCCTGTTCGCCCCCTGTGCCACGGGGACCTGCGCCCGACCCGGCTGCCGGTGAACGGGTTGAAGTTGCCGCCCCCCCGCCTGATACTCCGGTAGTGATTGGGAAACGTCGCACCAGGCTCGAAAGGAGGATTCGATGAACAACCGCATGCTGATCCCGATGCTGGCCCTGGCCGCCCTGGTCGTGGGCAGCGCCGGTCCCGCCCGCGCGGCGGACCTTGCCATCCACGCCGGGAACTGGGAAGTGACGCTGGAAACCACGATGGAGGGGCTTCCCGTGGCCATGCCGGCGATGAAGCACACGATGACCCAGTGCCTGACCGCGAAGGACGCGGTCCCCCAGGCCGCGGGGAAGGACCAGAAGTGCGTGGTCACCCAGCAGAAGATCGAAGGCAACACGGTCAGTTGGGCGGTGACGTGCGACGAGAAGGGTGGCAAGGTGGAAGGGACCGGCACCATCACCTACGCCGGCGAAACCTTCGACGGCGTCCAGTCGGTGAAGATGTCCGGCGGGCCGGGCATGACGATCCGGACCGTCACGAAGATGAGCGGCCGTCGCACCGGCGACTGCGCTAGGTAGGCGCGCCCCGCCCCTTGAACACCCGCTTCGACAGCGCATCCAGGTACGTGTAGACGACCGGCGTCACGTACAGCGTCAGCAACTGGCTGAACAGCAGGCCGCCGACGACGGCCACGCCCATGCCGCGCCGGGATTCCGCCCCCGCGCCGATGCCGATCGCGATGGGCAGCGTGCCGACCAGCGCGGCCATCGTGGTCATCATGATGGGGCGGAAGCGGATGACGCAGCCCTGGTAGATCGCCTCGGCCGGGGTCAGGCCGCCCTTGCGCTCGGCCTCCAGGGCGAAGTCGATCTGCATGATCGCGTTCTTCTTGACGATGCCGACCAGCAGGATGATGCCCACGAACGCGTACAGGTTCAGGTCGATCCGGAACACCAGCAGCGCGATCAGCGCCCCGAAGCCCGCGGCCGGCAGCCCCGACAGGATCGTGATGGGGTGGATGAAGGATTCGTACAGGATGCCCAGCACGATGTAGATGATCAGGATCGCCAGCAGCAGCATGCCCAGCCCCGTCAGGGACGACTGGAACGCCTGGGCCGTCCCCTGGAAGCCGGTCGTGAACCCGTCGGGCAGCGTCTGGCGCGTGACCTTGTCCACGGCCTCCAGGGCGGGACCCAGGGACGCGCCGGGGCGCAGGTTGAACGACAGCGTGACCGAGGGCAGTTGTCCCAGGTGGGTCACCAGCACGGGCCCCACCGACCGCCCGATCGTGGCGACCGTGTCCAGCGGCACCAGCATCCCGGTCGTCGACCGCACGTGCAGCTTCGACAGGTCCGGCGGCGCGTCGCGATGCTCGGGCAGCAGTTCCAGGATGACCGCGTACTGGTTGTTCGCGGTGTAGATCGTGGACACCTGGCGGGTGCCATAGGCGCTGTACAGGGCGCTTTCGATCTGGCCGGCCGTGACCCCCAGGGACGATGCCCGCTCGCGGTCGATGTCCAGCGTGACGTGAGGATCTGCCAACTGGAGGTCGCTGGTCACGTCCTGCAGCAGGTCCAGTTCGCGCAGGGCCGCCTCCAGTTTCGGCGCCTCGCGGTACAGGGCGTGGTCGTCGGGGTTCTGCAGCGTCAACTGGTAGGCGCTCTTGGTGACCTGCCCGCCGATGCGGATCAGCGGCGGAATCTGCAGGAACGTCTTCATCCCCGGCACGGACGACAGTTTGCGACGCAGTTGCTGCAGGACTTCGGTGGCGGGAGGGCGCTGGTCGTGGGGCTTGAGGCTCATGAACATCCGGCCGCCGTTCATCGCGATGTTCGGCCCGCCGACGCCCACCGTGCTGTTGGCGCCCTCGACGTTCGGGTCGTCCCACACGATGCGGGCGACCTGCAGTTGCTGCTCCTTCATCGCGCCGAAACTGATGCCCTGGGCCGCCTCGGTGGACACCACGATCTGGCCCGTGTCCTCGTCGGGCAGGAAGCCCTTGGGAACCTGCGTGAACAGCCAGCCCGTCACGACCAGGATCGCCAGCGACACCAGCAGCGTGGCCGGGCGATGGGCCAGCACCTTCTTCAGGGACCACTCGTAGCCGCGCAGCATCCCGTCGAAGACGCCCTCGGACCACGCGTACAGACGTCCGTGGTGGGCCTCCTTCGAGGGCTGCAGGAAGCGCCCGGCCAGCATCGGCGTCAGCGTCAGGGACACGAAGCCCGACACCAGGATCGCCGCGATGATCGTCACGGCGAACTCGTGCAGCAGCCGTCCGACCAGCCCGCCCATGAAGAACACGGGCAGGAACACCGCGGCCAGGGACAGGGTCATGGACAGGATCGTGAAGCCGATCTCCCGGGCGCCATCCAGCGCGGCCTGCAGGCGCGTCTTGCCCATTTCCATGTGCCGGACGACGTTTTCCAGCATGACGATCGCGTCGTCCACGACGAACCCGACCGACAGGGTCAGCGCCATCAGGCTGAAGTTGTCCAGGGAGTAGCCCAGCACGTACAGGACCCCGAAGGTGCCCACCAGGGACAGGGGCACCGCCAGGCTGGGGATCAGCGTTGCCGACAGGTTCCGCAGGAACAGGAAGATGACCAGGATGACCAGGGCCACCGACAGGACCAGCGTGAACTTGACGTCGCTGACCGAGGCCCGGATGGACTGGGAGCGGTCGAACAGGACCTTCAGTTCCATGCCCGCCGGCATCTCGGCCTGGAAGGTCGGCAGCATCTTGCGGATGGCGTCCGCGACCTGCACCGTGTTCGTGCCGGGCTGGCGCTGGACGAACAGCACGATGCCCCGGTTGCCGTTGTACCAGGACGCGATGCGGTCGTTTTCCACGCTGTCCAGGACCAGGCCGATGTCCTGCAGCCGGACGGGCCCGCCGTTGCGCCACGCGACGACCAGCGGCCGGAAGGCGGCCGCGTCCACCAGTTGCCCCGAGGCCTCCAGCGTAAAGCCCCGGTCCGGCCCCTGCAGGACGCCGGTCGGGAGGTTCACGTTGCCGGCCGCCACCGCGGTCGCGACCTCGTCGATGCCGATTCCCCGGGAGGCCATCGCCTCGGGATCGACCTGCACGCGGACCGCGTACTTCTGGCTGCCGTTGACCACGACCTGCGCCACGCCGGTCACGGTGGAAATGCGCTGGGGCGATGAACGTCTGGGCGAACTCGTCGATCGCCGACAGAGGCAGGACCGGCGAGGTCAGCGCCAGGTAGAAGATCGGCTGGTCGGCGGGATTCACCTTCTGGTACGACGGGGGCGTCGGCATTTCGGGGGGCAGCCGGGACAGCGTCTTCGAGATGGCCGCCTGGACGTCCTGGGCCGCGGCGTCGATGTCCCGCCCGAGGTCGAACTGGATCGTGATCTGGGTGATCCCCAGGGACGACACCGAGTTCATCGTGGCGATGCCCGAAATCGTGGTGAACTGCTTTTCCAGCGGGGTCGCGACGGCGGCGGCCATCGTGTCCGGGCTGGACCCGGGCAGGTTGGCGGTGACCAGGATCGTCGGGAAGTCCACGTTCGGCAGGTCGGACACCGGCAGCAACCGGTACCCCAGGGCGCCGAACAGCAGGATCGCGACCATGACCAGCGTGGTGGCGACGGGGCGCTTGATGAAGAGGTCCGTCACCTGCGGCGCTCCACGGCGGTTCCCGGGGCCAGGCGCAGTTGGCCGTCGGTCACCACCTGCTCCCCGGGGGTCACGCCGTCGACCACGGCGAGGCTGTCGTCGACCGGGCCCAGGGTCACCTTGCGGAGTTCCGCGGTGTCGTCGGGCTTGATCACGAACACGTACGATCCCTGCTGGCCCTCCTGGACGGCCGCCGACGGCACGACCGTCGCGCCCTTCTGCACCCCGAGGGTCAGGTGGACGCGCACGAACTGGCCCGGCCACAGGCGGCCGTCCGCGTTGTCGAAGGTCGCCTTCAGCAGGACGGTCCCCGTGGTGCGGTCCACCTCGTTTCCCAGGAACGTCAGGTGCCCGGCGATCGCGGGCCCCGGGTCGCCCTGGGGGCTGGCCAGGACGTCCAGCACCCCGCCGGCCATCCGCTGGCGCACCTCCGGCAGGCGGGACTCGGGAACCGGGAAGGCCACGCGGATCGGACGCATCTGGTGGATCGTCACCAGGACCGAGGCGTTCGCCTGGACCACGTTGCCGGGCTGGATCAGCAGGGGGCCCGTCTTGCCGTCGATGGGGCTGCGGATCGTCGCGTAGGCCACCTGCAGGCGGGCGGCCTCGATCGTGGCCTTGTCCTGGGCAACGGCGGCCTTGGCCGAGTCCCGCTGGGCCACCAGGCGGTCCCGGTCCTCGGCGCTGACGAAGTTCTTCAACAGCAGTTCGTCGTATCGCGCCGCGTCGCGGGTCGCGGCGATTTCCTGCGCCTGGTTCCGGGCCAGCGCGGCCTGGGCCTGGTGCAGGGCGGTCACGAAGGGCCGGTCGTCGATGCGGAACAGCAGGTCACCCTGTCGGACCTCCTGGCCCTCCTGGAAGGTGGCCACGGCCAGCAGCCCGCCGACCTGCGGGCGGATGGACACGGTGGACACGGGATCCACCGTCCCGATGGCGGCCAGGCGGATCGGCACGTCGCGGGATTCGGCCGCTGCGGCCGTCACGGGCACGGCGACCGGCCCCCTGGGGGCTGAGGTTTCGGCGGCGGGACGCGAGCAGCCGGCCGGCAGCAACGCGATCATGCCTGCGACGCAGAGGGGGTGGAACAGCGACGACCGAATCTGCACGAAACGCTCCCGCCGCACTGGGGGATCCCAAAGCGGCCTACGAATGGCGTAGAAAATGCGCGTCAATCGGGCCGGGGTCAAGGGGGGATGCGAACGCACGTGCGCGGCGGGGGGATTCGGGGCGATCTCCTAGATCCGCGAACGGACCTTGCCCAGCACCTTGCGGCTGATCAGCGACAGCAGCCAGCCGACCAGGAAGCCGCCCAGGCCGCCGAAGACCACGGACCAGATCGCGGCGCCGGGCATCTTGGCCGGCTCGTAGGACGCGTTGAACACCACCAGGAACATCGCCGCAGCGCCCGCCCACGGCGAAAAGCGCCACTGCCACGTCTGGTCCTGGTACAGGCCGTCGATGGCCACGGCGAACAGGATGACCAGGCCCAGCAGCCCGTACAGCAGCCATGGCGGCACCATCATCGGGTAGACCGACACGCGCAGTTCGGGGCCGATCGCCTGGTCGATCCGGGAGGCCTTCAGCGTCATGGGGCTGCCGTTCAACTTCATCGTGTTGTACTCGAGGTAATGCATGTCCTCGACCTGGGAGGACATGCCCTTGCGCCCGCGGACCGAACGCAGCGAGTCGTTGAATCCGCCCTCGAGTTCCTTGCCGCCCAGTTGCAGCCGGTACTGGCCCTGGCCGGTGCGGGTGCCCGCGGCCTCGGCGAAGGACTGGGCATACACGTCCACGCGGTGCCAGCCGGACGTCGTGTTCGCCAGGGTGACCTCGCCGCCGTCCTTCGATACGACGACCGAGTCGGACGGGGCGCCCGGGTAGACCGTCTCCACGAAGGGGACCACGGCGCCGGCGATGTACAGCAGCGCCGCCGCGATGGACGCCTTGCGCACCCAGGACGGCATTTCCATGCGCCACAGCAGGGCGCCGAACGCACCCGCCACGACCACGAGGGCCTCGATGCCGATGATCAGGCCGGTGGCGTTGTCCGACAGCACGCCCAGGGCCTTCAAGCCCATCGGGATGCCCAGGCCGGCCACCGGGATGATCAGGCGGCCCCAATCCTCGAAGAACTGACCCCAGCGGAGGTCCTGCTTTTCCGTCGTCGCCGCCGGCCGCGCTTCCCGGCTCACGTTCCGCTTCACCTTGCTCATTCCATCCCCTCGCCTGGGGCCCGTGAGGCCTCACGGACCCTCATTCCTCGTCGCGTCCCTCGGGGCCCGCCGCCAACCCGTGCTTGCGGACCAGTTTTCGCAGGTACTTCCGATCCAGGTCCGCCTCCCGCGCCGCCGCGGACAGGCATCCTTTGTTCCGGGTCAACAGCGCTGCCAGGTACTCGCGCTCGAACCGTTCGATCCACGCTTCCTTCGCATCCTTGAACGCCAGCAGGGGCCGGACCGCCGCCGTGGGCTCCGTCCTGTCCCCCCGCGCCTTCGGCGCACGCCGGGTCGCCGCCAGCACGTGGGGCGGCAGTTCCTCCACCTCGATCAGGTCGCCGTCGGCAAACGACGTCGCCCGTTCCACGACGTTCAGGAGCTCCCGGACGTTGCCCGGCCAATGGTACTCCATCAGGACCATGCTGGCGTCCTCGGAAAGACCCTTGACGCGGGGCTCGCCGCCGGGGCCCCGGTTGAAGGGCGCCTGCCGCAGGAAGTGGCGCGCCAGCAGCGGGATGTCCTCGCGCCGCTCGCGCAGTCCGGGCAGCGTGATGCGCACGACCGACAGGCGGTAGAACAGGTCCTCCCGGAAGCGGCCGGCGCGCACCTCGTCGTCCAGTTTGCGGTTCGTGGCCGCGATCAGGCGCACGTCCACCTTGATCGATCGGTTGCTGCCCACCCGGCGGATCTCGCGGTGTTCCAGGGCCCGCAGCAATTTGGGCTGCAGGTCCAGCGACAGTTCGCCGATCTCGTCCAGGAACAGGGTGCCGCCGTTGGCGATTTCGAACAGGCCCTGGCGCGCCTGCATGGCGCCGGTGAACGCGCCCTTTTCGTGGCCGAACAGTTCGCTTTCGATCAGTTCCCGCGGCACGGCCCCGCAGTCGAACACGACGAAGGGCTCCTTGGCGCGGTTGCTGCGGCTGTGCAGCGCCCGGGCGACCACTTCCTTGCCGCTGCCGGTTTCGCCCTCCAGGACGACCGTGGCGTTGGTGGGCGCGATGCGCTCCAGGACCGCGAAGACCTCGCGCATCTTGCGGCTGCGGCCCACGACCGGCCCGAAGGAGTCCCGGGACGACGGCGTCAGTTCCACGCGCTCGTCGAACGTCTGGAAGCGGATTTCCACGCCGCCCAGGCCCAGGACAGCCCCGGACCGGACGTACGCTTCCCGCACGCGGACGCGGTTCACGGCGGTGCCGTTCGTGGATCCCAGGTCCTCGACCAGGTAGCCCGAGGGTTCGTGGACGATGCGGCAGTGCTCGCGGCTGACCCGCGGGTCCTCGACGACCAGGTCGTTCCCGGACGCGGAGCCGATCGTGATCACGTCAGAATCGAAGATGTACTCGCGGACGCCGCCCGCGGAATCCTCCAGGACCAGCTTGACCTTGGACAGGTGCAGCGTGGCCGGGCGGCCGTCCCGCCAATCGAGGTGTGCTGCCTGGCCGTTGTTGTCGTCCGTCGCCACGGTCCCGCGTTGTACTTTGGGGACCTTGGAAAGTCAAAGGGCGCGCTTCCCGTCCTATTCGCCGAAGGACGTCCCGATCCCCCGGGCGGCCCGGATCAGGTGGTGGTCCAGCGGCACGGTGCGGATCCTGCCGGCCACTTCCCGGATCGGCACCGAGTCGATGACGCCGTTGCGCTGGACGACGATCCGGTTCAGCCACCCCGTGGACAGCAGCTCGAAGGCGTGGTGCCCGAACGACGTCGCCAGCAGGCGGTCCTGGGGCGTGGGGATGCCGCCCCGCTGGACGTGGCCCAGGACCATCGCCCGGCTTTCGATGCCCGTCAGCTTTTCGACCGCGTCAGCGACGTACCGCCCGACGCCGCCCAGGCGGATCGGCTCGGCCGAGGACTCGTCGACGTGGTCCACGATGACCTTGCCCCCGGCGGGCGCCGCGCCCTCGCCCACGGCGATGACCGTGAAGCGCCGGCCGTGGCGGCTGCGGAACACGCATTTTTCCGCGACGGCTTCCAGGCGGAAGGGGATTTCCGGGATCAGGATCACGTCCGCGCCGCTGGCAACGCCGGCTCCCAGGGTCAGCCAGCCGGCGTACCGGCCCATCAGTTCCACGACCATGATCCGGTGGTGGCTGGAGGCCGTCGTGTGGACCTTGTCCAGGGCTTCGGCCGCCGTCGTCATCGCCGTGTCGTACCCGAACGTCACGTCGGTGGACCACAGGTCGTTGTCGATCGTCTTCGGCACGCCGACCACGTTCAAACCGCGCTCGATCAGCAGGGCCGCGCCGGCCATCGTTCCGTCGCCGCCGATGACCACCATCGCCTCGATGCCGGCGTCCGCGCAGCGGGCCACGATTTCGTCGCGCATGTCCCGGACGACCCACTGGCCTTCCATCTTGACGCGGTGCGCGGCGGGATTGGTCTTGTTGCAGGCGCCCAGGATCGTGCCGCCCTGGGTCAGGATGCCGCTGACGTCGTCGGGCGTCAGGCACTTCATGCGTCCCTCGACCAGCCCGAGGTACCCGTCCTCGATGCCGATCACTTCCATGCCACCCTGGTGGGCGGCCTTGGTCACCACGCGGATGACCGCATTCAGGCCGGGGCAGTCGCCGCCGGCGGTCAGGATGCCGATGCGCTTCATGGGAGGACTCCTGTTCTGGCGCTGCCGCCAACGGCGCGAAGGATGGCAGAAATGGGGAAAAGGGGACAGACACCAATTTTGGCCAAAAGTGGTGTCGGTCCCCATTTCCCCATTTCCCCGTCACTGCAACTGCCGTGTTATCCTCGCCCCGCCTGCGGGGGACCTCGATGCGGCTGGCCCACCTGTCCGACCTCCACCTGTATCC
>CAINDP010000173.1 GCA_903847405.1 uncultured Myxococcales bacterium
CGCCGGTACTCCGACATCATCCCGGGCAGATCGTCCGGATGCACCAGCCTGAACCAGGTGTCCTGGTGGATTGCCGTCGGGCCCGTGGACGAAAATCCTTCGACATCGGGCCAGACGCCCGTCAGGACCCCCATCCCCGTCGGAACGTGCCAGTCCCAGAGGCCGACGTCGGCACCCTGGACCGCCAGTTCCAGCCGCATCTCGGCCTCCCGGCGCGCCGTGACGTCCCGAAAGAAGCCCCGGGCACAGGCCGCCCCGTTGTCGTTGGCGCTCGGGACGATGTTGCCCTCGACGTACACCTTCCGGCCGTCCCGCGCGATGAAGGCCGTCTGGAAATTCACGACGGTCTGCCCCGACAGGACCCGCAGGAACATTTCGAGGGTCGCGGCCCGGACCTCGGGGGCCACGACCGCATCCACGCTCAGGGTCCGGCGGTCCTCGGCCGTGTACCCCAACGCCTTCTCCCAGGAGGCGCTGACGCAGTCGATGGTCCCGTCGGACCGCACGCACTGGATGATGTCGAACGCATTTTCGATCAGCGCCCGGTAGCCCTCCTCGCGAGCGATCAACGCCCGTGTCCGTTCCTGGACCAGGCTCTCCAGGCCCATCCGGTAGCGGGCCAGTTCCAGGAAGACCAGGACCTTGCCCAGCAGGACCTCCGGATCGAAGGGCTTCACGATGTAGTCCACGGCGCCGGACCGGTACCCCTGGAAGCGGTGCTGCTCGTCCGAGTAGGCCGCCGTGACGAAGATGATCGGGATGCGGGACGTGGCGGGATCGCCCAGCAGCATTTCGGCCAGTTCGTACCCGTCCATGCCCGGCATCTGGACGTCCAGGATGGCCAGGGCGAAGTCGTATTGCAGCGTCAGGGCCAGGGCCTCGTCCCCGCTGGAGGCCTGGACCACCTTCGCAGGCACCTTCCGCAGGGTCCGCTCCAGGGCGAACAGGTTCTGCTTCTTGTCATCCACGATCAGGATGACGACTTCAGCCGCTTCGGCCACTTCGGCCCCTCCTTTCCAGGCGTTCCAGCAGGACCGCGATCTGGCCCGGCGACATCCCGCCGCCCAGGCCCGCCTGGGTCATCGCGGCCAACGGCATCTTGGGGAACTGGGCGGTCGCCGGGTCCTGGACCACGGCCATGCCACCCCGGAGCCTGACGGCGCGCAGGCCCGCAGCCCCGTCCTCGTTGGCTCCCGACAGGACGATCGCCAGCAGCCCCGATCGCCAGACCTTGGCCGCGCTGAGGAAGAAGACGTCCAGGGACGGCCGGGACCACAGGACCGGATCGTCGACCGAAAGGGCGAAGGCGCCGTCGCGCTCCACCATCATGTGGTAGTCGGCCGGCGCGACATGGACCTGTCCGGGACGCGCGGGCATCTTGTCCTGGACCTCGACCACCGGGATCCGCATGGCACGCCCCAGGTTTTCGACCAGGAGGCCGCGATCGTCGGTGTGAAGGTGCTGGACGACGGCGATGGGCACCGGGAAGGCCCGGGTCAACCCTGCCAGGATTTCCCGAAGCACGCACGAGGCGCCCGCGGAACCGCCGATGGCCACGGCCCGGATGTCGCGCGCGCAGCCTGGCAGGTCCATCAGCGTCATCGCCGAACCCGCTTCTTGTAGATGCGCGCCTTCTCGTCGATCGCCACGAACGAGTCCGCAACACTGGAAAACGTCAGGGTCTCCTTGTCGCCCAGGCAGAGGAACCCGCCGTGATCCAGGCTTTCCAGGAACAACTGCAGCACGAGGTTCTGGAGGTCCTGGTTGAAGTAGATCAGCACGTTGCGGCAGACGATCATCTGCATCTCGCCGAAGGACTTGTCCATGGCGAGGTTGTGCCGGGCGAACGTGATCTGCCGCGCGAAGGCGGCGTCCATGACGGCCGCTTCGTACCGGGCATGGTAGTGGTCGGACAGGGAACCCCTGCCCCCGGCCTTCTGGTAGGCGGCGCTGCCCTTCTTCATGATGTCCAGGGGATAGATGCCCGTCTTGCCCGTTTCCAGGGCCGGCTGGCTGATGTCCGTGGCATACAGGCGGGCCCGCTCGAAGATCCCCTCCTCGCGCAGCATGATGGCCATGGAGTAGACCTCTTCGCCCGTGGCGCAGCCCGCGTGCCAGACCTTGAAATGGGGCCACGTGCGCAGCAGGGGCACGACCTTTTCGCGCAGGGCCAGATAGATGAACGGGTCGCGGAACAGCGACGTGACCGAAATCGAGAAGTAGGGGACCACCTGGTGGAAGAACTGCGGTTCGCGCAGCACCCGGGCCGTCACCTCGGAAAACGACCCGCACCCGCTGTCCACCAGGAGCTGCGCCAGGCGCCGCTCCACGCTGGCCCGCGCATAGTCCCGGAAGTCGTACCCGTACCGCTGGAAGATCGCCTCCAGCAGGAGATTGATTTCAATCCCCTCGATGTCCACGACGCCGTCGCTCATCGGGATCCCCACGTCATCGGCTGAGCCACACGCGCATCAGCGAAATCAGGCGATCCGGGTCGACGGGCTTGGACAGGTAGTCGGAGGCGCCGGCGTCGATGCACCTCTCGCGGTCCTCCTGCATGGCCTTGGCCGTCAGGGCGATGATGGGGAGTGTCGCGAACCGCGGCCGCTCGCGGATGCGACGGGACGCCTCGTAGCCGTCCAGCACGGGCATCATCATGTCCATCAGCACCAGGTCGATGTCCTGCTGGCTTTCCAGGATCGCCAGGGCCTTTTCGCCGTTCTCGGCCTTGAGGGGGTTCACGCCGTGCTCGGCCAGAAGGCGGGCCATCGCGAACATCGTGCGCATGTCGTCCTCGACGATCAGCACCTTCCGGCCGCGGAGGGGTTCGTCGGTCTCGTGCAGGCGCCGGATCGCCCGCCGCTTCTCTTCCGGCAGATCGCTGACCACGCGGTGCAGGAACAGCGCCACCTCGTCGATCAGGCGTTCCTGCGAGCGCACGTCCTTCAGGATGATCGAGTCCGCGTAGTGCCGCAGCGTCGCCTCCTCGTCCTGCGACAGCTCCCGGACGGTGTAGATGATGACCGGCGGCAGGGTGATCTTTTCGGCCGCCAACTGCTTCAGGAGGTCCAGGCCCGGCATGTCCGGCAGGCCCAGGTCCAGGACGACCAGGTCGTAGGGCCGCAGGCGCAAGGCAGCCAGCGCGTCGCGCCCGGTTTCCACTTCCTGCACCTTCACGTTGCCGTTGCCGATGATGCGGACGGTTTCGCGACGCATCGCGGCATCGTCCTCGACCACCAGGACCAGCTTGTCGGCCTGGGCCGAGGCAGCCTCGATGCGCCCCAGCACCAGCTCGATGTCCTCCGGCTGGAGGGGCTTGCTGGCGTGGCCGATGGCCCCGATGCGCAGGCCTTCCGACGTGGGATCGTCGGACGACACGATGTGGACGGGGATGTGGCGGGTGTCGACGTCCTGCTTCAGGGCGCTCAGCACCGCCCATCCGTTCATGTTGGGGAGGTGGATGTCCAGCACGATGCCGGCCGGGCCGAAGCTGCGGGCCAGGTCCAGGCCCTCCTCGCCCGACAGGGCCACCAGGCACTTGAACCCGCGCTTCCGCACGTGGCCGGTCAGGATCTTGGCGAACCGGGCGTCGTCCTCCACCACCAGGATGACGTGGTCGGTCTCGTGGATCATCTCGCGATCGTCCTCGACCGCCGGGGTCGGAACCAGGATCTTCACCGGGAGCGGGGCCGCCGTGGACGAACGCCCCGCATGCACCGGGGCCGCCGGCTTCGACGTCGGGATCCGGGAGGCGGGCGCCGTGGTTCCGACCACGATTCCCTCGACGGCGCCCCCGTCCAGCGGGAGGTACAGCGAGAAGGTGGAGCCCCGGCCGGGGTCGCTCTTCAACTGGATCTCGCCGCCCAGCAGGCGCGCCAGTTCCCGCGAAATGGACAGGCCCAGCCCGGTCCCGCCGTAGCGTCGCCGATCGCCGGAGTCGGCCTGCTGGAACGCCTCGAAGATCACCTTCTGCTTGTCCAGGGCGATCCCGATCCCCGTGTCCGACACGTGGATCGCCCAGGACCTCTGGGGGTCCAGGCCGCTGCGCGACAGGTCCAGGCCCGCCGGCACCGCGGCGAAGGTCACGGTCACGCCCCCGACCTCGGTGAACTTCAGCGCGTTCCCCACCAGGTTCTTCAGGACCTGCCCCAGGCGCTGCGGGTCGGTCGTGACCTCGCCGGGCACCCCGGCCTCGCCTTCCACCCGGAACGACAGGCCCTGGCTCTGCGCCATGTGGTCGAACTGGGAAACGAGTGTCCGGGACAGGTCCGCCACCAGGACCGGTTCCAGGCGCAGTTCCATGCGCCCGGCCTCGACCTTCGACAGATCGAGGATCTCGTTGATCAGGTTCAGGAGGTCGCCGCCGCTTTCGAAGATCACCCGGGCCGCTTCGACCTGCTCGGTCGTCAGGGTGCCCTCGGCGTTGTCCCGCAGCGATCGCGCCAGCAGCAGCAGGCTGTTCAGCGGGGTCCGCAGTTCGTGGGACATGTTGGCCAGGAACTCGGACTTGTACTTGGACGCCAGCGCCAATTCCTCGGCCTTGACCGTCAGATCGCCCCGGGCCTCCTCCATCTGGATCTTCTGCCGTTCCAGCAGCCGGTTCTTTTCCTTCAGTTCGTCGTTCGTGACCTCCAGTTCCTCCTGCTGGACCCGCAGGCGCTCCTCCGACTCCTTCACGCGGACCATCTGGGTTTCCAGTTCCACGTTGGCGCTCTGCAGCTCGCCCTGCTGGGCACGCAACTCCTCCTGGGACCGCTCCAGGGCCCGGGCCTGCGCCTGCAACTCCTCGTTGCTGGTCCGCAGTTCCTCCTGCTGGGCCAGGACCAGGGACTGGGCGCGCGCGATTTCGAAGGCCGTCGCCACGGCGTTCATGGCCTGGCCCAGGTAGGCCAGTTCCAGTTCGCCCAGCGCCGTGAGGGTGCCGATTTCCAGGACGCCCCGAACGCCGTCCTCGAACAGGAACGGCGTCACGCAGAGGTTGCGCGGGGCGGTTTCCCCCAGCCCGGAAACGACGCGCACGTAATCCTCGGGAGCGTTTTGCAGGAGGATCTGCTTCCTTTCGCGCGCCGCCTGCCCGACCAGGCCCTCCCCCACCCGGAAGCGGGTGGAGAGGTTCTTCCGGAAGGTGTAGGCGTAGGTCCCCAGGAGGGTCAATTCGGGAGCGCCGTCACGCTCGCCCATCACGTACAGAGCCCCGACCTTGGCGTCCAGGTAGGACGCGACCTCGGTGACGACCGCGGTTGCCAGCACCTCGACATCCCCCTGGCCCAGGACGACGGCGTTCACCCGGGCGACACCCGTCTTCAGCCAGTCCTGGTCCTGGGCGGCCTTGCGGGCGGCCAACAAGGAATCCTGCATCCGGCTGACGGCCCCGGCCAGCACGCCGATCTCGTCACGGCTCTGCGTGTCGATCGCCGTCTCCAGGTTGCCCAGGGCAATGCTTTCCGTGGCGGTCACGACACGCCCGACGGCGCCGGTCACGTTCCGGGCGGTGACCGACGACAGCACGCCGCCCAGGGCGACCGCGAAGGCGGACAGGAGCGCCAGGACGACCAGCATCCGGGTGAAGAGCGTGTCGGTCTCCCGGGAGTCCTGTTCCAGCGCCCGCTCCTGGGTTTCGGTGAAGCGGACGGCGGCCACCGCGGCGGCATCCCCCTTCGTGCGCCCGGTCGTCTGGCTCAGGTCGTGCGCCTCGCCGTCCCTTCCGGACGCGGCCAGCCCCAGGATCTGATCCAGCGTCTGGTCGTACTCGCGATAGGCCGCGTAGTAGACCCGGGCCAGTTCCACGGCCTCGGGGCCGAGGTCCAGGGAGGCCACCTCGCGGTAGCGTTCCTCGATCTCGTTCCGCACCCGCACGATCCGGCCCAGGGCAACCTGCCGTTCCTCGGGGTTTGTGGCGAGGATCGCCTCCTTTTCCTGCGTCCGCAGCTCGAACAGGTTGCGGTGCAGGCGGGCGCTCTGCTTGACCGCCTCGACCCGGGCGGTGACGACGAATTCCAGGCGCTGGTCCAGCGCCCTCAGGTTCCAGATGGAAAGGGCCAACGGGACGGCCGCGACGAACAGCACGGTGAAGAAGGCGAACAGGAGCTTGCGCCCCAGTCCCATGTCTCGAAAGAGGTTCATGCGTCCCTCCGCAGCATCCAGGCGAACACGGGGAGCGACGGACGGCCTCGAGCCCGGCCTGTCCCCGCGATGCCCGGTCTTGCAAGGGTAAGGATCGTCCGATCGCGGGACAACAAGCCGCTTCCTTGTCTACCAAGGAGAAGGATGGGTTTGCGCATGAACGGCAGGCCGAAATCGCGGCGGTTTCCGGGCGCC
>CAINDP010000174.1 GCA_903847405.1 uncultured Myxococcales bacterium
CGGGAACGAAAAGGTGTGCGGACCGACGTGGTAATTCTCTTCGAGGTGGATGGTGTGGGCCAGCATGCCCAGCGCCTCGAACCGCCAGTCGTACAGCCCGAACAGCGCGCCGATCCCGACGTCGTCGCAGCCGCCTTCCATCGCGCGATCCTGGCCGTACAGCCGCCACAGGAAGTCGGACTTGGGGCCGTGGGGGTGCATCACCGCGTAGGTCGGCCGGTGGTAGGTTTCCTGGAAGATCTGGTAGGTGCCGATGCCCGCCGCCTTCATCTTGCGATAGCCGTCGACGTCCAGCGGGATGCAGTTCAGGTTGACCCGCCGGATCTCGCCGTGGGCCGACTTCACCGAGTAGATGATTTCGACCGTCCGGGCCAGCACGTCCACGCCGTAGTCCGGGTGCTCCCCGAAGTCCACGACCAGCCGCTTGTGGCCCTTGTTGATCAGGGCCAGCACCTCGGCGCGCAGTTCGTCTTCCGTCAGCGTGCGGCGGACGATGTCCCCGTTGGCCGCCCGGAACCCGCAGTACAGGCAACTGTTGACGCACTTGTTGCCGACGTACAGCGGCGCGAACAGCACGATGCGGTTGCCGTAGACCGTCTTCTTCAGGACGCGCGCGGCCTGGAACATTTCGTCCAGCAGCGCCGGGTCCGTGACGCTGAGCAGCGCGGCCATTTCCGGCAGGTCCAGGCGCTTCAAGGCCATGGACCGGGCCAGGATGGGGCGCACTTCCTCGGCGGTCGCGGGTGCGCGCTGCAGCAGTTCTTCCATCGATGCGGCGGGAATGAAGTCCGTCAGGCC
Source organism: uncultured Myxococcales bacterium (assembly GCA_903847405.1). Lineage (GTDB taxonomy): Bacteria > Myxococcota_A > UBA9042 > DTJE01 > DTJE01 > CAIZWN01. Next base: position 799 of record CAINDP010000174.1, read on the forward strand.
TTCACTGTCGGGTCGGATCATCATCGGGAACCCCCTCCTGGCGTGTCCTGGCCATGAGCGCCTTGACCTGAACGCCCGGGAGTTTCCCAAGTTTGCCGGTTAGAGCGCTGAGGCGCTCGACGGAGGTTTCGGTGACCAGCGTGATGATGCTCACGCCGCGATCGCGATGGGGCAGGCCCATCCGGGCAACGACGTCATCGCCGAACTGGGAAATCAGTTCATTGACCGTCGCGACCGGCGTGACCTGCGGATCCAGGATGATCGAAATGGTCCCGAGCCTCTTTTCCACCGGAAGACTCCCGTGAATCAGATCGGCCTTACCTGCGCGCATGGTACGTCCGTGGGGCGGCGGGTGCAAGGACGAGGGATTACTCCGCTCACTCCGCCTGCAGGCGGCGTTCCCGACGACGCACCGCCCGTTCGAAGCGACGGTGGTCTTCGTGGGTCCAGGGCACGACGGGGGGTACGGGAACGGGACGCCCCTGCTGGTCGATGGCGACGTAGGTGACGTAGCAGGAATTCGTATGCCGCCGTGCGCCGGTGATGACGTTTTCGGCCACGATCCGAACGCCGACCTCCATCGAGGTCCGCCCGGCCCAGTTCACGCGGGCGAACGCCGTGACCAGTTCCCCCAGGTGGATCGGTTCGTGGAAATCTACGCGGTCCATCGCGACCGTCACGCAGATCTGCCGTGCGTGGCGGATCGCTGCAACAGCGGCCACCCGATCCACCAGCGACAGGATCACGCCCCCGAAGACGTTCCCCAGGTTGTTCGCGTGCTGCGGCATCATCAGTTCGGACATGACGGCTTCGGAGTCCGTCGACGTTCTACTTTCCATGACCGCCTCCAATCCATCCGCCATTAGGCCGAATCGGGGGGGGGCAATGCAAGCGGGGCGGGGACAAGTCGAAGGAACAACTGGGGCGGAGCGGCGGGCCTGAAACGCCCGTCCACTCCGCTCGATTGATCGGTGCCTCGCCCACCGGGAATCTCCATGAGCCCGAACGACCCGACGCCCTCGCCGATCCAGTTGGTCCGTTCCAGCATCCTGGTGCTGCGGGGCCAGAAAATCCTGGTCGATGCCGACCTGGCCCGGTTCTATGGTGTCACGACCAGTCGCTTGAACGAGCAGGTCAAACGGAACCCGGACCGCTTTCCCGGCGACATGCGGTGGGCAGCCCTGACCACCGCGAACGAAAGCGGTCGTCCTACCAGGTACCCGCCGCCATCGGCACCAGGCTCTGGGTGCTGTTGTCGGGGTACTGGGCGACCAGGGACAGCGAGCCGTCCAGGTTCCAGACGACGTAGAGGTTCAGCACCCAACCGGCCGGCAGGGCCGGAAACTGGAAGAGGGTGGTGGGCATGCCGGTGAAGTCGGTGGTATCGAAGCCCATCCGGAACGCGACGGCGGGCACATCCCAGGACTGGTCCTCGCCAAAGCCCAGTGTGGCCCGGGAGTAGACGTTCCCGTTGTCCATGACGTCGAATATATCAACCCGGCTGAAGTCGCGCGCCGTCTGCACGATATGGATGCGGATGCTGTCCCCGGGCACGTTCGGGGATTCGTCCAGCAGGACCTTCGCCTTCATTTCAGCGGCGGTGTCGTACGCCAGGACCGTGTATGCAGCGCCCACCGCCAGATCCATGGAGTCCGCATGCACCAGCGAGCCGGCCAGGCCCAGCCCCGTGGTGACGAAGTCGAAGTTGTGCGCGCCCGAAGGCATCGTCACGTAGTTGCTGCCGCCCAGGCTGGGCACGTCCGTGATCAGTTCGGGTTCGGTGTTGTCTGCATGGACGTCCAGCGACGGGACCAGGGTCATGTTCATCACCCGGACGCGGGCCGTGTGCACGTCCGGGTTCGCGTCGACGCGGGTCATCGTGCCGTCCATCTGCTGGACCAGCAGGAAGGTCGTGCCCGACTGCCGGACCACGAAGACGTTGACCAGCGCACCGGAGGCCAGGGTGGGCAGCGTGAAGAGGAGGTCGGACACGACGTCGCCGTCCAGGTCCAGACCCAGCGTGATCGCGCCGGCAAAGAGGTCGTGCGAGACGCCCGCGGTGCCCAGGACCATGCCCTGGTCCAGTTGCACCCCGCCGCCCCCCAGGGACGGGTCGCCCCAGAGGTCCACGGGGCCCAGGCCGGGCGCCGCGTGGAAGACGCGGACGCGGACCATGTTGTCGGCCAGGTAGTCGTCATCGTCCACCAGCAGGCCCGCCTTCAGGGTGGCGCTGGCGTCGTACCCGACCAGCGTGTAGGACTTCCCGTCCTGCAGGTCCTGGCTGGCGGTCTTCAACAGCGAGGTGGGCGGGACCGCCGAGGTCTGGAAGTCGAAGACGTACGGCCCCGGCTCCAGGTCCTGCCAGGCGCAGCCGTCCCCGAAGCCCAGGAACGGAACCAGGGCGGCGCCGTCGTCGTTGGCAACGACCTGCACGGTGAGGGCATCGATGGCCAGGTTCACGGCCCGGAAGCGCGCCTTGGCCGGGGGACGGGGATCCGCATCGACGCGGAAGGACCCCTGGTTCGGCTGGACCACCAGGAAGATCGCGTCGTCCTTCCTCGCCAGGTACAGGTTGGCCACGTTGCCGGCCTCCAGGCCCAGCGTGGTGAACGTCATGTCGGGAACGCCGTCGTTGTCCACGTCGACGCCCAGCCGGATCGGCCCGGCGGGCTGGTCCAGGGTGGTCTCGCTGGCAAAGCCGATGTTGGCGTTCATGGCCGCAGGAAGGGGGGCGTCGCCGTCGTGCAACAGGTAGAAATCGACCTGGCCCAGGCCGTTCGCCACATGGCTCAGCCGGATGCGGACCTTGCCGGTGGGCATGTTGCTGTAGTCGTCCGGGAAGCCCATGAACTGGATGCCGCCATCGACACCGTAGGGGTACGCCGTGAAGTGCATGCCGGCAGGCAGGGGCAGTTTGCCGCTGTCCAGGATCGAGCCGGCCAGACCGCTGCCGGCGGGGGCCACATCGAAGTTGACCGGAACCGGCTCCAGCACGAGGTACCCGGTCGTCCCGGTGAACTGCAGGTCGGACGCCGCCGGGGGTTCCGAATCGTTGATGAACAGGTCCACGCCGCCGGTCTGGGGCGCCAGGTGGATGAAGCGGACCTGAACCTTGTCCGCCAGCAGGGTGACGTCCCCGGGAGAGTCGTACCAGGCGTCGGCGGCCACGTCTGCCGGGACGTCGGTCGCGGTTTCCGTCGGAACGTCGGTCGCCACGGCGTCCGGATCGACCGGAACGTCGGTCGCGTCGTCCGCGGGGGTGTCGCCCTGAACATCGGCAGGAACGTCCGTCGACAGGTCCGTGGGAGCGTCCGAACCCGAACTGCAGGCGACGGTCCAGGAAGCCGCGACCAGCAGGGCGACCAGGACCAGGGGGGACCGGTACAGATTCCTCATCGTGGCTCCTTCCCTTCGGGGATTCCAGGGGAACGGGCGCCACGCGGAACGGTCCGTGACGTGAAACCACCCTAGTGGATCCCCACCGCGGCCGCAATGGCCGTTGCCCGCTTCCGACACGTCTGTCGTTCCTAGGGAACGGTCGTGAAGGTCAGCGTCCACCCGTCCTGCGTCGCGACCACCGGCGTCGCAGGTGCGTCGCTGCTGGTGAAGAACTCCAGCGGCAGCCCGATCTGCAGGCCGGTTTCGGTCGTCACCGCCGGTTCGATCCGGGAGTCCGTGGCGCAGTCGCCCTCCCCTACTCCCAGCGTGATGGGCGGGGCCTCGGTGGTCCCTACGATGGTCAGGTAGCTGCCGGTCAGGGTCACCGTCGTGGCGTTCAGTTCGTCCCACGGGCCGTCCAGGGTCGGCTGCATGCAGCCGTCGCGCGTGTCCCTGACGTCGGATGCATCACCACCGGCCGGGTTCTGCACGGTGTACACCCCGTCCTCCAGGGGCCACGGGAACTGGAACTCGATCCCGTCCTTCACGGTCGCGGTGACGAAGGAGGTCAACGGCTGGTCCGTCCGTTCGTACCGGCCCTGCACCTGGATGCGCTGCGCTCCGTCGGTGATGGTGACGTTCGCGACGATCAGCACCTTGGCCGACGCCCTGAGGTCGACGCGGGCGCTGACCGCCACGGAATCGGGCGTGGGTTTGCTTCCGGGAGCCGTGAACGTGCCGGTGTCCAGTTCCCCGACGACGGTCCCCGTGATGCCCGACCCGCCCGGCACGCCGTTCACCGACCAGTCGCTGGTGACCACGGGCAGCGGGGCCAGGTCGTCGTCCGGCTCGCAGTCGTAGCCGATCAGCAGCGGCGCCAGTTCGACGTCGGGATCGACTTCGGCTTTCTGGAAGCAACGATAGGCCTTGAGCCTCACGGACCCGCCCGTGGGGACATCCGCCGACGGCGGCCTCAACTGGACCCCCGCGACCAGCGTCCAGTCGCTGAAGTGCGTTGCCTGGACCGACAGGGTCCGGTTGGCCGTGTCCAGGGTGACGTCGCCGGGCACGGCCCAGACGCCGGACGTGTGCTGGAACGCGATCAGCAGGGCCTCGGGCGAGGTGCCCGCGAGATCCTCGTCGCCGTAGTGGAAGGTCAGCGTCACGGGCTGGGAAAACGCGGCGCCCTCGGGGGCCAGCCGAAGGGCCTGTCCCCGGGCACCGGGCGCCGTGGCGGAAACGGGCGTCGCGCCGACCGTGGTCGCCGCCTCGAAGACGCCGGCGGGAAAGTCGATCGTCAACGTGCCCGCCGTGAAGGTTCCGCCCTCCGGACCGATCGTCATTTCCGTGGCGCTGCCGGTCGGCGTCCCGCGCGTCGCGACGGCCGGAGCCTGGGCACTGGAGCACGCCAGCCACGACGCGCACAGAAGGAACCCCCAGGAGAATCGAAGCATGACGCCCTCCCGCAACCGAGGCTCCATGATCCACCGGCGGGGTCCCGGCCGCGACAAACCGCGCCCAACGTCACGCAGCGACAGCGGTCTGGGGAGACAGGGCGGGTTTGCGCGATCAGGCGGGATCGAAGTGCGCGACGAATTCGATTTCCGGTCCCAGTTCGATGCGGACGGGCTCCCCCGGCCTGCAGTTCATGTGCTCGCCGTCCAGGAAGAAGGTGTCCTCCTTCGCGGGAACGATTTCGAACGAAAAGACCGCTTCGTTGAAGAACCGGTCGCCCGGCGGGACGAACGTCGCTCGCCATTCCAGCGGCACCAGCGCCGAAAGGAACCACGCGGGGGCCGAGTAGCACAGCGCATGGAACTGGTTGCTTTCCGCGGGCACGGCAAACGGCTTGATGCCGAACAGCAGACTGTCGCAGACGCTGCAGATGAGGCTGAAGGGCGCGCTCTGCGGGAGCGGCTTGCCATCGGCCAGCACGCGGGCATCGAACTGCTCCACAAGCCTCCCGTGGCTTCGCGGGAACCCGGTGATGGACCCCAGCGCGCCCAGGGCGATGTGCTTCATTCCGCCGATGGGGCTCTTGTCGTTCCGATCGTACAGCTCGATCACGCGGTTCATGGCCCCCATGATGAAGATGAAGCCGTAGTGCGTTTCGACCCGGTCCTTGTCCCGGTTGAAGAACGTCAGCGCCAGCGGCTTGAACTTCCGGATCGGCAACCGATCCAGCGAGCCGTCCAGGACCCGGCGCAGGATCTCCAGCGGCCGTTCCTTCCACCCCAGCCAGTGGAACACGCTGCGCATCGTGCCGCCGCCCATCGGGAGGACCAGGGGAACCCACGGGATCCGTCCCATCTCGCGCTCGTACAGCAGCATGTCGATGACCTGGTGCAGCGTCCCGTCACCGCCGTAGACCAGCAGCACCTTCGCCTGCCGATCGGCGACCAGCTTGCGCAGGGTGCCCGCGATTTCGCCGATGTTGTTGGTGACGTGCATCGGCACGCCCCGACGCAGGGCCATCTGGTGAACGGGCGCAAGGGCGACGAACCCCTTTCCGGCCCGCGGGTTTGCGATCAGACCGATCTCCGAGATCATGGGTTCCTCCGTCCAGCGACCGCGCCGTTCGGGAACGAGGGTACCGCCGGACGCGCCTGACGTACATCCTCCATGATGGGGCGACGCGCCGGCCGCGGGAACCTGGCGACCGCCCGAACTGTGCTAGCCTGCCTTGCCCTTCGGGGAACAGGGGTCCGACGAGGAGGTCGCAGGTGGACGAACGGGTGGTGGTGATCGTCGAACCGGCCTCCCCGCTGGAGGCGACGCTGGCCGCGACCCGCCGTGTCGTGTCGCCCGCCGCCCACATCCACGTGGTCCTGCTGGGGGATGACTGCCGCACGCCGCGCGACATCGAGGAGGCCCTCGCGGCCCGGTTCGAATCGCTGGGCGTCGCTTCCTTCGAAACCCTCTGCGATGCGGCCCAGGGGGTTGCTGTCGCGCGTCGTCAGCAGGCCACGCTGGTGGTCGTCGGGCCCTGGCCCACGCGCTCGGAGTGGGCACGCGCCCTGGCGCTGTTCGAACTGGCGACCCGAAACGGCTTCGACGTGTTGTCGGTCGGCGCGCGCTGCCCGGTGGACGCCGCACGCCCGGGCCATGTCGGCCTGTCGATGCCGATCGACTCGGTCGCGCTGGGCCCGCTGACCGCCGCGGTGCGCGCGCTGCCCATGGTTCTGCACGTCACGGCCTTCGTGCGGGGCTCCACCGGGGAGGATCTCGCGCAACTGGAACCGGTTCTGGGCAGCCTGCTCCCCGAGGTGACGCTGAACCTCGTCCCCGTGCAGCCCCGCCTGTTCGAGGCGGTTCCCGAAGCGGAAAGCGAGGCGGAGGTGCGCTCCCTGGACCTCCTGGTGCTGGCATCCTCCGACATGTCCCTGGCACGCCAGGTGACGACGGGCCTGGTGGCGGCCCACGCGCTGGGGGATGCTTCGGTTCCGCTCCTCATCCTGCACCGGGTGGACGGACCCACCTTCCTGGAGCGGTTGGTTCTCAGCGACACCCTTGCGGTCCCGGGCCGATGCCCCGTCAGCGTCGAGCGCACCAGCGCCCTGGGCCGGATGACCCTGGCCCCCGACGAGACCTTCGCGCTGGTCGGCGCCGAACCGGGGGCGGCGCTGCGTCACGAGGACGGTGTGGTCGCGATACCGGTCCAGCGGCTGTCGCCGGACAGCACCTTCGCGCTGGGTTCCGGGGACCAGGTGGCGACGGCCCGCGTGCTGCCGGACCGGCCGCTGGTGCTGCTGGACGCCGCGTTTCCGCTGGAGCACCTGGGCGACGTCGAGGCCTTCGTGCACGACCACCAGTGCGTCATCGTGCGCCTGCGGGCCTCCCAGACCCTCGAGGACCTGCGCACCCGCTTTGCAGCCGCTGCGCCCTGGGGCGGGCAGTTGGGGCTGATCGACGCCAGCGCCTGGCTGGACGACGCCGGCGGACTCGATGTCCCCGAGGCCGTCGACGGGCTCCGCCTGCTCCGTCTGGCGACCCGCCTGGTCGCCCTGGGCGCCCCGGTTGCCGCCCTGGTGACCTCCGACACGCACGCCCTCGCGACCATTGGAAGGCCCGAGGCGACTTCGTCTTCGGCGACAGATTGCAGCGCAATCCGCTCGCCTGCGCCTTCGTGCTCGGGCGGCTCCGACGCCTTCGTGACGTGGACGGCCCAGTCGCTGGGCAGCCGCGACCGGACGGCGCCGATGGGCCGCCTGCCGCCGGCGGTGGGGGACGCCGACTCCCGCTGGCGATGGCTGACCGGCGCCCCGCTGGTGGCCGGACACCAGGTGACGCTGGAACTGGACAACGGGGTTGCCCGCGCCCGCATGCTGACGGAAATCGAGGCGGCGACGCAGCGCGTCCACTGGCAGAGCTACATCGTCGAGGACGACGACACCGCGGGCCAGATCGCCCAGGCCCTGACGCATGCCGCCGGTCGGGGCGTCGCGGTGCGGGTGCTGGTGGACGCCGTATACAGCCACCACGATGCGTTCGGCGCGAAAAACCCGCTGCTGGAACGCCTTGCCGCGGTCCCGGGCATCGAGGTGCATGGGGCCCGCCGCGTCGAGGGACTCCCCAGCCTGGTCGATCTGAAGCAACGCAACCACCGCAAGTTCGTCATCCTCGACGGGCGCCTGGCCACCGTCAGCGGCCGCAACCTCGGGGCGGCCTACTACCAGGGCTTCGACGAGGTGCAACTGTCGTCCGAAACGACGTCCCGCGAGGTGCCCTGGCTGGACAGCGGGTTGTGGATCCAGGGGCCGCTGGTCGAGGCCGTCGAGCGCACCTTCCTGGCCGACTGGCTGGCGGCCGGCGGGAGTCCCTTCGAGGTCGCCGGCGTCGCTGTTCAGGGGAAACAGGACTGTCGACTGGTGACGCACGAAGGGTTCACCGACGCGCGGACCTTCGAGGCCCAGTTGGAGATTGTCGCTTCGGCAACCGAACGGCTGGTGCTGGTCAACACCTTTCCCCTGGCGCTGGAGTTGCAACGGTCGCTGTTGCGGGCCGTGGGGCGGGGGGTGCGCGTGCAGTTCCTGTTCGGGCACGTCCGGCCGCGCTGGGGGGAGGACCGCCCCTTCGCGGGCGGCACGCTGGGCCAACTGGCCGACGAACTGGTGCGCTCCCGGCTGGATCCGCTGCTGCGCGCGGGCGCCGAGGGGTGGGAGTTCGCGCTGCCGCACCCCGAACTGGGACGTGTCTTCCCCCACGTGCACGCGAAGCTGTACATCCGCGACGCGGACCTGGTGGCGTCTGGCAGCGCCAACCTCGACGTGACCTCCGCCTACTGGGAAAGCGAGGCGCTGGTGCTGGTGCACGACGCCGGCCTGGCCCGGCGGACGCTGGCCCAGATCGACGGCATGCTGGCGCACTCCAGGCGGGTCGACGTGCACGGACCCGCCTGGGCGGATGCCGAAAGCCGCAGGGAGTGGCTCAGCCGTCATTGGCCGAACCTCATCGGGTAGCACGGTCTGACCATCGAATCGCCGACCGGAACGTTGCGAGACGAACTGGCTGCGCAGGTTCCGGATGGAAAGGAGCGATGACCGGCTGTTGTTGCGGACCGCTCGATGATTTAGAGTGCGCACCGCCCTCAGCGCAGGAACGGTCTGATCCATGCGAAAACTACTGGTGTTGGCTGGGGTGACCTGTCTCGTCGCCCTATTCGGATTGGCATATGAGCTTGTCTTTGGCAAGTTGTTTCCATTTACTCCCGTGGTCCTCGGGTTCACGTGCCAGGAACGATCGCACGTCGTGGTGTGCTCAGAAGATGACAATCCATTTGGTGGATTCGAGTGGACGGATGATCTCGTCGGCGGAGTTGAGAAGTCCCATGAGTTGACGTTCAAGACGAAGCCAAGGTTGTTCTTCTTTGGCAAGGACGAGACCTACGCCAGACGGTCCATATCGAAGGCACGGGTGTGTGCCTTTTACAACGGCGCCGTGATGGTTTCGCCGTGGATTCAGCGAGAGGACGCGGAGGGCCTTCTTTCGCTGAGAGTGTACCTGACCCATGAACTGTCTCATTCGTTGTTGTATCAGAACATGGGCCTGGTCAGAAAGCTCGGCTATCCGCGCTGGCTGATGGAGGGGGTCGCGACATACAGTTCGAATCAGATGGGGACCTATCTCTATCCGAGCCAGGAAGGGACGCACGCTTTGATCCGGAATGGGAACTGGATACCTCCCGAGGATTACGAGACGGAGAGAGAAGACGAAGTTCCGCTAAGTGTTGAAAACCGCAAACCATTCATGTACACCGAGTTCGCTTGCATCGTGAGTGACTTGAACTCGCAGTACAGCCGAAGCGCGTTCTTGGGGTATCTGAAACTGTTGCTCACCGAGCCTGACCACGATGCGGCGTTTCAGGCGAGTTTCGGTGTCGGTTTCGACGAGTACCTGGCCGGGTTCAGAGAACGCGTGGTCCAGATGACGCGACCCTGAACGAGTTGAAGGGCCACGCTGCTGGGAAAGGCAGACGCCTACCGTCGCACCCTGGACGGGCTGGAAACCGAGGTTCGCAGGACTAAACGGATTTCAGGGACGCCATGTCGATCGAAAAGCGGTACTTCACGTCGGACTTCAGCAGCCGCTCGTAGGCCTCGTTGACCTTCTGGATCGGGATGACCTCGACGTCGGCGGTGATGCCGTGCGCGCCGCAGAAGTCCAGCATTTCCTGGGTTTCCGCGATGCCGCCGATGTTGCTGCCGGACAGGCTGCGCCGCCCCAGGATCAAGGCGAAGGACGACACCGCCAGAGGCTTCGGGGGGGCGCCCACCAGGGTCAGGTTGCCGTTGGGGGCCAGCAGGTGCAGGTACGCGTTGACGTCGTGGTCGGCCGACACGGTGTCCAGGATGAAGTCGAAGCTGCCGCTGTGCTTCCGCATCTCGTCGGAGTTGCGGGACATGACGACCTCGTCGGCGCCCAGGCGCAGCGCGTCCGCCGTCTTGCCCGGGGAAGTGGTGAACACGACGACGTGGGCCCCGAACGCGTGGGCGAACTTCACGCCCATGTGGCCCAGGCCTCCCAGGCCGACCACGCCGACCTTCTTGCCGCGGATGTCGCCCTGCTGGCGGATGGGCGACCAGGTCGTGATCCCGGCGCACAGCAGCGGCGCCGCACCGGCCAGATCCAGGTTGGACGGGACGCGCAGGACGAACCGCTCGTCGACCACGATGCTGTCGGAGTAGCCGCCGTAGGTGAACCCGCCCAGATGCCGGTCGGGCGCGCTGTACGTCAGGATCTGGTTCGCGCAGAACTGCTCGTGATCCGCCTTGCAGTGCGGGCAGGTGCCGTCCGAGTCCACCAGGCAGCCGACCGCGGCCAGGTCGCCGGGCTTGTACTTCGTGACCGCGGCCCCGACCCGGGTGACACGGCCGACGATCTCGTGCCCCGGCACGACCGGGTACGCCGTGACGCCCCACTCGTTCCGGACCATGTGGAGGTCCGAGTGGCAGACGCCGCAGAAGAGGATTTCGATGGCCACGTCGCCGGGGGTCGGATCCCGCCGCGGGATCGTGGCAGGGGCCAGGGGCGACGTCGGGCTGGCTGCGCTGAACGCTTTCGCGTGGGACATGGCGTGTTCCTCCAGGGCGATGGGTGAACCTCGAACCGGCAGGCCCCGGCGACGACGGTCAACGGGACACGTGCAGGGAGGCGTACAGGACCAGGCGGTCCTCCAGGGTCTTCGACACGAAGTCTACCAGCCGCTCGGAAAAGTCCAGCACGTCCTGCCGCAAGGCCTTGTGCCCGCGCAGGCTGACCTCGTTGGCCCGACGGGCGAACGCGGCCGCTTCGTCGCCCACGCGCACCAGCGTCCGCAGGCTGTCCACCTGCTGCTGGTTTTCGTCCCGCCGGGAACCGGGTCCCAGCTTCTGGAAGGCCAGCAGCGTTTCCTGCACGGACTTCCGCAGCAGCGTGTAGCGGCCCAGGTCGCGCTCCAGGTCCGCGGCGCCCACCAGCCCCGACCGCAGGTCGTGGCGGATGTTCCCGATCCCGTCCAGCAGCCGCCGGGCGTTGTCGCGGGCGCCCGCCAGCAACTGCACCGGCGATTCCGCGTCCTCCCGCGGCTGGGGCACGGTCCGCGTCTGCTCCGTCACCTGCTGCTCCACCACCGTCGTCTGCGGCGGCGGGGGCGCGGGCCGGCGCGGCTTCGGCGGCGGAGTGGGCAGCGGCCGGGACTGGCCGGTCAGCGTCGGCCCCTGCGTCACACCCATCCCGATGGCGGTGCGGAACTGCGGAGGCAGCACCCCGCCGTACATCTCGATGTCGCGCAGGATCTCGTCCTTCAGCGCGTCTCGCAGGCTGTGCCGCGTGGTCCCCGAGGTGCCGGCCCGCGTCGCCCAGTCGCCGGCGCGCGACACCAGGTTGCCCAGCATCAGCGACAGCGTCCGCCGCGCCTCGTCGTTCCCGCCGGTCGGCAGCCCGTCCACCGCGCCCTTCAGTTCCCCGGCCCACTGTCCCAGCAGGCTGTAGCGCTTCAGTTTCTTTTCCATCTCGGCCGGACCGATGCGGCCTCCCCGCAGGTCCTTCGCGGTCGACTCCATTTCGGCCAGCAGCCGCCCCGCCTTCATCCGCACGACACCCGTGTCCACCGTCGGCGCGGTCTGGCCCTCGTCGGGCGGCTCCTTCACCCCGCCCTCGACGTCGCTCAGGCCGAACAGTTCCGTCAGCGCAAACCGCAGCCGCGGCCCGCCGCCGACCAGGAAGTCCCGCAACTCGGTCGCGGGCTTGTGGAAACTCCCCTTGGCCAGGGTGGACCACTCGGCGCCCTTTTCCTGCAGGATGTCCAGCACCATCAGCGCGCTGATCGCGGCCGGGTTCGGGGGTTCGCCCATCGTCGCGCGGATCAGGCCCGCCAGTTCTTCGGCGTGCTTCCCGATCCACATCAGTTTCGCGAAGCCGCCCTCCATCCCCTTGCCCGACTGCCCCTTCGACATCAGGATCCCCAGCACGGCGCCGGCCTCGTCCAGTTCGCGCAGCAGCAGGCCGGCGACCTCCTTCCCCGCGGACTCCCGGTACGCCGGCATGTTGTCCTCGGGCCGCGACGACAGTTTCGTCTGCGGGTGGGACATCTTGACCTTCTGGTACTCCTCGGGGTTGCGCAGCCAGGATTCGACGTCCTGGTTCTTCTTGGGCACCGACCGCCCCATCGTCGATTCCAGCTTGAACCGCAGGGCATGCGCGGTCCCCGTCCGGATCGCCATCGACTTGCCCAGGCCGCCCTGCCCCTGCTTCAGTTTCTGGGACGGATCCTCCTTCCCGCCCTTCACCTTTTCGCTGGTGTGCACGCCCACCAGGAACAGGAAGTTCTGGAAGACCTCCTTGGCGTAGATTTCGGCCATGGCGCGCCCGCCGGAGTTCTTCGACGGGTTGTCGCAGTCCCAGCCCGGGACATAGCGCTCGTTCACCGTGCCGTCGAACTTCCGGGGCATCGTCAGGCGCGGGTCGTGGCCGGTGTAAGGCCGCCCTTCGCCATGCGAACCGCGATCCTCGGCGTTGTGCACCGCGTCCGAAAGCTGCAGCAGTCCCTCCCGCCGCGCGCCGCCGCGGTACCGCTCCGCCGCCTTCCGCGTCTGGTCATCGACCGCCAGCCGGTTGACGGACTCGGCGCTCTCGTTGACGTACTGGCCGGCCTCGCCGTGGTACTTGGTTTCGCGCGTCCAGCGCACGTGGAACATCAGGTTGTCCCACATCGCCCGCTTCTTCTCGCTGTCGCTCAGTTTGCGCCACTTGATCCCCAGGTCGTCCTTGCCCTTCTTGCGGGTGTCGTTGGCGCGCAGTTGCTGGACGTTTTCCGGAGTGTCCACGCCCAGATCCAGGTCGTGTTCGCGGACGACGTTCTGGCGCTTCGCTTCCTGCCGGTGCCCGCGCGCCAGGTCCCCGCGGTGCAGCAGGCTGGACAGGCCGCCGTCGCGCGGCCGCCGGGGTTCCGGGGCCTCCTGCTGGGGCGGGGCCACGTCCTGCTCCGGTTCCGGCTGCGGTTCGACCGTGGGCGTCGTCGGGGTCGGCGCGGGGGCATCCCCCCCTTGCTGGGCCTTGCGGTCCTCGGCCGGGTCGTACTCCAGTTTTTCGTACTTGTCCCGCTCGCCGCCCTTGATGCCCAGGCCGTAGGCGAAGTTCGTCGCGGACCGAACCGTCTGGTCGATGGTGCCGGCACGCGTGGCCACGTAGTCGATGGCCTCCCTGCCGATCCGGTCCTGGAACTCGGCGCCGGCGGCCTGGGTGATCTGCTCGTGCGCGTCGGCCCACCATCCGGCGACCCGGTCGCCCGAGCCCTGCTGCAGCGTGTGCGTCAGTTCGTGGGCCAGCAACTGCTGGCCGCCCGGGCTGGTCGGCTGGAACTGGCCCTGGCCGAAGAAGATGTCCTTGCCGCTGGTCAGGGCCCGGGCGTTCCCCAGGGTCTGGCAGAGCCCGTCGGCCTTCGGGTCCGCGTGGACCTTCACGCCGCCGAAGTCCGCGCCGAACGCGCCCTCCATCCGGGACTGGACGCCGCCGGGGAGGGAGTCGCCCGAACCGCGCGCCGACTGGATGGCGTCGGCCGCCTGCGGGCTGACGGGCATTCCGCCGCCGCCGCCCCCGCTGGCCGAAAGCGTCGCCGCGGGCGAGGTCCGGGTCGAAACAGCCGGCGCAAGGGGGTTCGGGCCGTTCGAAACCGCCGGGCCCAGGGCGGGTGCGGACAGCCGTGCCATCACGTGCCCCGCCACCCGGTCGGCCTCGCGTTCGTGGCTGTCGCCGGGTGTCCCGGAACGCAACTTCGCCTGCACGCGCGGACTGAGGAGCGCGGCGCCGGCCTGGTACCCGAGCCCCCGGACGCTGTCGCGCACCCCCTCGTGCCGGCTGCCGTCCTGCGTGGAAACCCCGCCGGCCGCAGCCGGTTCGGGGACCTTTTCCGAGGATCGCTGCGTCCGGTCGAGCGCCATGGCAACCTCCAGCAGCGGCAACGGGGGGGGCGGGCGGATCATAGCCGGAAAGCCGCCGGTTTTCGATGGGCAACCCGGGTCCGGATGGGGCGCCGCGATTCTCCTGAAAGCGCCGGGTCGGCGAATGGCGTCGGCGGATGTGCATCTTGACATCATTTCTACGTGCCGGTAGATAAAACGGCGACACATTGTTCCGCTGCGCATTCCGGTGGAGGTTGCTGCAATGACTCGCCTGGCTCTTCCGATCCTCGCCGTGTTCACGATGCTCCTGCCCGCAGCCTGCGGCACCAGCGGCCAGCAATCTGCCGACATCGGGGACACGGGCACCGACGAGGCTGCATCGCCCGACGCCGACGCATCGACGGGCGACGACACCCTGCTGCCCTTCCGCCTCCAGCGGGATGCCGAGGGCCAGGCCCTGACCCCGGTCGAGGTCACGCAGACCACCCAGGCCGTGCTGGCGCTGTGGAAAGGGACCGGCTACTTCCAGTGGATCCTGGACACCGGCCACGGCATGGCGACCGGCAACGAGTGGGGCTATCCCGACTACAAACTGTGGTGGCAGGACACGACGGCCGTGAAGGCCGGCGACACGGTGACCTTCCGGCACGTCGACGGCGGCGACAACAACCTGATGCGCCACGCCCGGGTGCTGCTGTACGCTCTGGCGGGCCATATGGCCACCGGCGACGCCCGGCTGAAGGAAATCAGCCTGCAGTACCTGCGGGGCATCCAGGCCATGTACACCGCCATGGTGTGGGCCAACGAGGACCCGCCCATCGACACCATCATGTCCCGGGCGATCTACAACCACAGCCACCCGTACACGGTTTCCGGCGGTCGCAAGGCGGTGGTGGACTACGAGCCGTCGAAGGTCGAGGAGATCGAGCGGCACCACGACATCGTGCACAACCCGGGCAATCCCACGTTCGGCGACATCTGGGTGCGCAGCAAGCGCAGCAAGGACGACCTGCCCTTTCTGTACCGCCTGGTGCCGGTGTTGATGCGGGTGGCCACGAACGATCGCGACCCCGATGTGGTGGCCGAAGCCGCGAAGACCCTCGGGTACATCCGCGGGTTCTGCCGCGACGTCGTGGACCACGAATACCGCATCCGCACCAAGGGGCCGGACGGCGTGCCCTACGAGCCGTTCTACGACGGCGTGCCCGACGATTTCGCCAGTTACACCACCTTCGACTGGCTGGACCCCAACGCAGAGTGCAACGCCAAGCTGGCCAGCGCCCTCATCGCCACCGGGGAGCCCCTGGGCAACGACTGCCTGGACGGCTACGGCGGCCTTTACGAGGAGGCGGCCTTGGCGACCCACTACTGGGGCAGCCCCATCATCTACTACTTCCACATCGCGGCCCTGGCCGAGGCCCTCGCCGAGGGTCAGAACGACGCGGCCCGCGCCCTGGCGGCGGGGCTGGAGCGTCGCGCCGACGTGTACCTGAACGATCAGGCCCAGCGGAAGACGGTTTCCACCTGGGACGGCGACGCGGCCACCTTCCTCATCACCGCCGCCAGCTATGGCTTCCCGCTGACCGCCCGGGAGGCTCGTCTGGTTTCCGGCGAACTGCAGCGGGCCTCGGTCCACTACCGCGGCTATGCCCTGTGGAACCTGTGGGCCGGATCGGTGCCGGACGGCGAGTACGACTACATCCCCGGCGACAGGGTGTCCTCGGAGGTCATCGACGGCCAGGGCGCCGTCTTCCAGCCCGCGGAAATCGCGGCGGTGCTGGAGTATTGCGAAAGCCCCTACAAGGACCCCTCGTCCTCGCCCTTCGTGGACTGCGCGGCCCTTCTGGACACGCAGCGGTGGTAGGGTCCGGGCGCCGATCCGACTACCGCCGGCGGCGGACGATCGTCCAACCGAACAACAGCAGCAGGCCGGCAATCGGGGACACGTCCGCCGGACCGGCCAGGGTGCAGCCCCCGCCGTTGCGGCCGTCAGTGCCGTTGCGGCCGTCGGTACCGTTCGTGCCGTTGGCGCCGTTCGTACCATTCGTCCCGTTGGTGCCGTTCGTCCCGTTGGTCCCGTCGCTCCCGTCGGTCCCCGGCGTCCCGCCGATGCCGTTGCACACGAAGTCCGTGTCGTCGACCTCGCCAGGCTGCAGCACGCCGTCGCCGTTGTCGTCGATCCCGGCTTCCACCCTCGATCCGCCCGTGGCGCACGTCTGTCCCGGATCCTCGCCGGTGATCCTCACCAGCGCGACGTGCCCGTCGGACCCGTTGCACACGTAGCCCGAACCCAGCACCTCGTCGTCCTGCAGGACGAGGTCGCCGTTGCCGTCGATGCCGGTGTCGATCCGGACGCCGCCCGTCGGACAGTTCGCGCCGGCCGCTTCGTCCACCACCCGGGTCAGCGAGTTCGCCGCCACGCACAGGCCCGTCGCCGCTTCGCAGCGACTGCCCGCGGCGCACGGCAGGGACCCGGTCCACCCGCAGTCGCTGATGCAGGTGCCGTCGACCGTGTTGCAGTACCGGCCCGGGCCGCAGGCATTGGCACCCGCAGCGGTACACGTGGACGCACAGGCCCGCAGGAACGTGTCGCACACCTGGCCCGACCGGCAGTCCGCCGTATCGAGGCAGCCCACGCAGACGCCCGAAAGCGCGTGGCAGATCCGCCGGTCCGGCGCGCCGCAGTCGGCGTCGGATGTGCACGTCAGGCCCGCGACCGGAACCACCTCGCCGCGGGTGCCGGCGGCGTTCAAATGGTGTACCAGCAGCAGGCCCCCCGACCGGTTCCGGTACGCCGCGTCCAGGTCGTAGGTCACCGGCAAGGTCCGGCCGTCGGCATCGACCTGGAAGGGCGCGACGCCCGCGGGCAGGCCCAGTTCGCCATTCGGGGGCACCTGGAAGCCCGGCTTCGCGACGTTGTAGTGCAGCAGAGGGGTCGTCATGGTGGGCGTGCCGGGACCGCCCGTCACATATCCGAAGCCGCGGATTTCCAGTTCCGTGTCTGTATCGGTCAGCCCCAGCAGGGCCGCCGGCACCTCCAGCACCATGGCGTCGGCCAGGAAGGCGGGCAGGAAGAACACGTCCGGCGCCATCCCGTTCAGCCAGTTGATCGGGGTCGTTGCCAGGGTCGCCCGGTTGAACAGGATGCTGAACGGAAGGTCCACCCAGGCCCCCCCGGCATCCGGCTCCCTGCCCAGGTCGCCGTTGTACACCGTGTATTCGAAGTCGCCGGCGGCAGGCCGTTTCACGCTGACGCCCAACTCGACCTCGTTGGGCGAGCCCCAGCGTCCCTGCGTGACCAGGGCGAACCACAGGCTGGTGTTGGCGATCACGCCCCCCTGGGCGGCGTAGTCGCTGGCCACGCCGACGTACTGGATGGCGGACGACCGGGTGTCGATGGGGCCGGTATTGTCCGGGTCGTACCAGGGCGCGGGATCGGGGGCGACCGGTACGGTTTCGGAACAGGCGTACAGCAGTTCAAAGGGCGTGACCAGCGAGCGTGCGCCTGCCGGCATGGCGGTCAGGCCGGTGTTCGCCACTCCCAGGCCGGCCAGCGCCAGGTCCGCCGTCCCCTTCCGCCCGGTTGTCACCAGCGGCCCGGTCGACCGCATGGCGGATGCCGGCGTCGGCGCGGCGAAGTACGTCACGCGCAGCGTCTGGGCGGCGCCCGGGCCCTGCCGCGTGAAGACCAGGTAGCCCGTGTGCTCGGCCATCCAGTTGCGGGGCTGCCCCAGCGCCGTTTCCGGGACGGTCGCGTCGTGCGTCCGGATCATCGCGTCCGCGCTGGCGTGCAGCACGACGGGAACGTCGACGGAGCCCCCGGCCGGCAGCGTCAGCGTGGCGGCGGCCGGGAGCTCGATGCGGACGCCGGGCATGGCCGTGACTTCGTCCAGGGACAGGTCGTAGGTCACCGGAGCCGTTTCCAGGTTCCGCACGCGGACGGTCCGCGCTTCCAGGGTCGTGCCGACCACGTCCGTCGTCGCGAACGACAGGCTGACCCTCTCGGGGGCGTCCGCGTCGTACGCCAGGACGGCCGGGCCCAGCGCGGCCTGCACGTCCACGCGGCCGGCGCCCGCACGCAGCGGACCGACGCGGGTGCGGGGTTCCGGGCCGTACAGGAACTGATCGTGGCCGGCGGTGTTCATCACCAGGGCCTTCAAATGTGCCGGGGTCCACGTCGGATGGGCCTGCTTCAGCAACGCCATGACGCCCGCCATGTGCGGCGACGCCATCGAAGTCCCCTCGAGGATCCGGCCGCCATTCCCGGTGCCGATGGCGGCCGACAGGATGTCCACGCCCGGGGCGACCACGTCGGGCTTCAGGATCGCCTGGTTCCCCAGGCGGCTGGGACCGCGCGACGAGAAACCGGCGATGTTGTCGGCCTCCTCGGGGTGGATCCGCCGGATGGCGTCGCCGAAGGTGACGGTGACCGTGCCGCCCAGGGCGAGGGCCGCGATGATGGCCTCGCCGTCGTCCTGGCCCAGCATCACGACCGGGATGCCCACCAGGGCGCCGCTGCCGGACATGGGGGACGGCACCCCGGGAACGTTGTTGACGACCAGGACGGCGATCGCCCCGGCCTGCTGGGCGTTCAAGGCCTTGTCGACGAAGCTGCATGCGCCGCGCCGCAGGATCGCGACGTACCCCGCCATCCCCGCCGCGTTCGCGAAGGGCGCGACGCAGCCGTTGACGGGGTCGGCGACGACGACCGCGCCGCTGATCGGGGAGGGCGCGCCCGGGGCGAAGTCCGCCAGGCCGACGTCCCGGGTTCCGGCGAGGCTGGGGGGGGAATCGACCTGCATCGCCGAATACTCGGTCCGGTCGTGCTGGCCGGCCCCGACCGAAATCACCTCCGGCACCGCGGCGGGTGGGCCTTCGACGAAGTACACGTCGCCGTCGTTGCCGGAGGCCGCGACCACGATCACGCCGGCCTGCGTCGCGAAGCGGTACACCGCGAAGTCGACGTCGGCCGAAGTGCCGTAGAAGCTCCCCATCGAGATGTTGACGACGTCCAGATGATCGCTGAAATCCCCATCGCCGTTCGGGTCGACGGCCCATTCGATGGCCTGGTACATCAGCATCGTCGAAGACTCGCCACGCGTGTTGTCGGCGCAAACCTTCATCATGTAGATCAGGGCCCCGGGCGCGACGCCGGGACCGATGCGCAGGGACCCGAAGGGCGCGGCCGCATCGAAGGGGCCGTCATACGTGGTGCCGTCCGCCCCCACCCCGAACCCGGCCGCGGTGGCCGCCACGTGGGTCCCGTGGCCGTGGTAGTCCAGCGGATCGGGGTCGGGCGTCGGGATGTCATGATCCGGGTCGTTGGAATCGTAGTCGGCGCCGGCGAAGTCGAATCCGCCCGCCACCTTCGCCGTCGGGAACGTGCCCGGCTCGATGCGCGTGGGGTCGTTGGCCAGGTAGGTCGCCGGATCGCCAGGGCCCCCGAAGGCGGCATGCGTGTAGTCGATGCCGGTGTCGATAATCCCGATCTTGATCCCCTCGCCATGCAGCGGAAGACCCAGGTTTTCCCAGGCCGCGGGCACGCCCGTGAAGGGCACGGCGTCCGCGTTGCCGACGGTTTGCGGCTTCATTTCGTGGACGCCCCGCACACCCGGCAGCCTCCGCAGGATGTCCACCTGGTCGCGGGTCGTGCGGTAGACGATGCCGTTGTAGACGCGGCGCAACGAATACACCTCCCGGATCCCGGGAAGGCGGGCGGCCGCCAGGGTCGTGCGGAACCCGGCATGCTCCGCCTGCAGCAGGCCCAACTGGCCGACCGCCGCGGCCGTCGCGGCGACCTTGCCCCGCGTCTGCACCTGCCGGTGGAATGCCGCGATGGCGGGCGGCCGCGACAGTTCGACCAGCACGAACACCCGATCGGACGGCCCGGTCGATCCGAAGTCCCCCGGACGGGTGGTCGGCAGGCCCGCGATCGCCGTTCCCGCCAGCGCAACGACGGCGGTCACCGCAGCCAGCCAAAGAACCCGTCCGTTGCACCGCCCTGACGTCTTCATGGGGACCCTCCCTGCCGCACGACCCACCAGGATCTGCTACACCGTCGGACAATCCCGGTCACCCGAATACCGGTTGCGCCAGCAATGCCCGTGTCTTCGCGCGTCGCGCCCCCGGGTTTCTGGATCGTCCCGAGTCGGCTTCGTCTCCGGCGAGAGTTTCCTGCGGAAACCCATCGCCTGCGCCTGCGCGCTCGGGAGGCACAGGGGCACGTCGAAGTTCCCTCGGCATGGCGGTCGGCCGGCCCTTCTGATACCTTGCTGCACCCCCGGATGAGGAAGAGGGACATGGGCCGGTTCCTGCACACCGAGTTCCGACAGAACATGATTGGCATCCTGGCAGCCCTGGCGCTGGCAGCCGGGTCGGCTGGATGCGAAAGCACCGGCGACGCCACCGGGACCGACACGGTGACGGACGGGATGCCCGACACCACGGTCGCCGATGCCCTGGACGTCGCGCCCGACTCCACCGTGCCGGACGCGGATCCGGACGCCACGACCGACGATGTGTCCCCCGACGTCGCGACCGATGCCCTGCCCGACGCGCCCCCCGACGCGACCCTCGATGCCGACCCCGACGTCCCGGTGGTCGGCCCCCCGCCCCGCGAATCGTCGGTCTTCGACGCCCGGGGCAGCGTCGGCCAGATCCACATCCGCGGGGCGATCCCCGGGACGATCGTGCAGATCGTGGACGCCGACGGAATCCTCGTGACGGAAGGCGCCGCGGACGAACTGGGCGCCAAGGTCTTCTGGACGGTCCCCGCCGGGAAGGGCTACACGGTCCGCCCGAAGTCGGACCCCGGGGACTACACCGGGCCGATCGAGGTCTGGACGATCGACAACAGCCTGCCCCCGGATTCGTTCTACGAGGACCAGACCCTGCAGGAGGGCTTCGGGTACATCGGCACCCGGGACGGCACCCGGCTGTCCTACTTCCTGACCCTGCCGGGCCCCCCCGAGGAGGGTCCCTACCCGACGGTCCTCAGTTATTCCGGCTACTCGCCCTCGCGGCCCGGCCGCGTGCTGGACGAACAGGTCACCGGCTTCTGCCCCGACTTCCCCATCCTGTGCAACGCGCCGGACGATCCCTCCAACATGATCGCGGCCCTGATGGGCTTCGCGACGCTGGGCGTCAACATCCGCGGCACCGGGTGCTCCGACGGCGCCTACGACTACTTCGAGCCCATGCAGAGCCTGGACGGGTACGACGTCGTCGAAATCCTGGCGCGCCAGCCCTGGGTCCTGGACCACAAGGTGGGCATGGTGGGCCTGTCCTTCCCCGGCATCGGCCAGTTGTTCGTGGCCGCCACCCGCCCGCCGCACCTGGGCGCCATCGCGCCCCAGTCGGTCCTGGCCGACTCGCTGTCGTCGGTCCTGATGCCCGGCGGGATCTACAACGACGGCTTCGCGAAGTCCTGGCACGACATGGTGCTGGACGGCGCCCACCCTTCGGCCCCCGGCTGGGTGAAGGACGTGATCGCGGCCGGCGACACCGTCTGCCAGTCGCACCAGCGCATGCACGGCCAGTTGCGGGACGCCATCGAGGAGAACCTGGAACATCCGTTCTACACCGACGACGTCGCGAAACCCCGGGACCCCTCGGCCTGGATCGACCGCATCCAGGTGCCGGTGTTCCTGACGGGCCAGTGGCAGGACGAGCAGACGGGCCCGCACGGCATGGCCCTGCTGAACGGCTTCACCGGCGCCCCGGACCTGCGCGCCGTCGTGACCAACGGGCCCCACAACGACGGGTTCGCGCCGGAGCGGCTGGCCGAGTGGATGGACTTCATCCAGTTGTTCGTCGCACACCAGGTCCCCAATGTCCCGGACGACTTCCAGGCCCTGGGTTCGATCTTCATGCAGCAGGTCTTCGGGTCGATGCTGCCCATCGGCCAGTCGCACCTTGCCGACCAGCCCGACTACGCGTCCGCGCTGGCGGCCTGGCGGGCGCAGCCGGCCATCCGAGTCCTGTTCGAAACGGGCGCCAGCCCCGACAACCCGCCCGGCAGCCCGATGTCCGCCTGGGAGGCTTCCTTCGACGCCTGGCCCGTCCCGGAAACCGTCGCGGACCGGTGGCACTTCCAGCCCGGCGGCGGCCTGGCGTCGGCCGTGCCCCCGGCGGACGGCGCCCCCGGCACCTGGACCTTCGACCCGGACGCCGGGCAGCGCACCATTCCGGGCAACGTCTACGCGGTGCCGCAGAACTGGCAGTACGCGCCGCTGGTGGACGGGAAGGCCGCGGCCTTCATGACCGAACCGCTGGCCGCCGACCGGGTCTTCGTGGGCCACGCCAGCGCCGACCTCTGGATCCGCGTGGACGCCCCCGAAATGGACCTGGAAGTGAACCTGACCGAGGTGCGCGCGGACGGCAAGGAATCGTATGTCCAGAGCGGCTGGCTGCGGGGCGGGTACCGGGTCCTGCGGGACGACGCCACCGAACTGCGGCCGACCCACACGTTCCGCGAGGCGGACTTCGCGCCGCTGACGCCGGGCCAGTGGACGCTGGTGCGCGTCGAAATGATGCCCCTGGGCCACGCCTTCCGGGCCGGCAGCCGCATCCGGGTTTCCGTGGACACTCCCGGGGACAGCCGCGCCTCGTGGCGCTTCCGCCTGACCACGTTCGCCACCCCGCCCGTCATCGAGGTGGGCAACGACGCCCAGCATCCTTCCAGCATCGTGCTGCCCTGGATCCCGGGCGTGGCCGTGCCGGCGGACCAGCCCCCGTGCGAATCCTTGCGGAACCAGCCCTGTCGCGACTACGTGCCGTTGGCCGACGCGGAGTGAGGCGGTGACGCCGGGCCGCCGCAGGCTCAGAACCCCACGGTCCCGCCCTCACCCAGCGTCGTCGGGCCCGCCCGGGATCTGGACCTCGTAGGCCGTGCTGCGGCCTCCCCCGGCGCCCCTGCGCAGCACGCCGCGTTCCACCAGCGCCAGGATGTCCCTCCAGGCCGTGTCCTGCGAGCACCCTGCGACTGCCGCCCACTTCGACGTCGTCAGTCGCCCCTCGAAACCGTCCAGCACGCGGTTCAGCACGCGGGCCTGCCGGTCGTTCATCGAAACGCCGCGGTGCCGCTCCCAGAAGCGGGCCTTCGCCAGCACCGAGTCGAGGGTCAGGCGCGCGCCGTCGACGGCTTCGCCCAGGCACGCCAGGAACCATTCTCCCCATGCGGACACGTCGATGCCGCCGCTCTGCGCCCGCTCCAGTTCCCGGTAGTAGGCGCGCCGCACTTGCTGGATGCGCGACGACATGCTGTAGAAGCGCTGCCCGCTACCCTCCGAGCGGGCCAGCGCCATGTCCGCGATGGCCCGCGCGATGCGCCCGTTCCCGTCCTCGAAGGGATGGACCGTCACGAACCAGAGGTGCGCCAGAGCGGCCTTCAACACGGGGTCTTCGGCGGGCTCCCCCTCGAACCACGCCAGGAACGCGTCCATCTCCGCGTCCAGGCGGGCGGCGGGAGGCGCCTCGAAGTGCACACGCTGCCGACCTACGGGGCCGGACACTACCTGCATGGGACCCTGCTCATCGTCGCGCCAGGCGCCGACCCGGACGCGACGCAGCCCGCTCCGCCCGGCGGGGAAAAGCGCCCCGTGCCAGGCCCACAACCGCTCCCTGGTCAGGGGCCGGTCGAATCCCCCCGTCGCGTCCACCATCACCTCGACGATGCCCTCGACGTTCCGGTCGGTCGCTGGGACCGCCCCGGCGTCCAGCCCCAGGCGCCGGGCCAGCGAAGACCGGACCTGCTCCGTATCCAGCAGTTCGCCTTCGACCTCGCTGCTCTTCACGATGTCGAGGGTCAACGTGCGCAGGACCGCTTCCTGCCGCAGGGGGAATCCCAGCGCGCCCATGCGGCCCTGCAGCAGCCCCTGCCTGTGACGCACGTCGGCCAGCTGCCGGGCCAGTCGCGCCTCGTCCAGCCGCATCCGCGGCCACTCGTCCACCTGCCAGAGGTACACATCTATCTCCGCATTTCTTGCGGAGATTATAGCGCCCAATCTCCGCAGGGGACAAGTCGAACCGCAGGCTCAGAACACCATGTGCAGGCGCAGGCGGACGCTGAACATGTCGTTGACGCGGCTGTTTTCGAAGGCGGGCTGCAGGTTGGCCCGGGCGTATGAAAACACCACCTTGGCCATCAGGTTGTCCAGAACGATGGGGTGGCGGAACGACACGAAGGCCTGCTGGTGGCTGGCGCGGCCGGTGCGCCCGATCTGGTCGTTGAACTGGCGGTCGCCCTGGCGGGTGTAGTTGTACCCCATCCCCAGCACCGCGGACCAGAAGCCGAAGTTGAAGAAGCCGCCCGCGGACAGGGTGTCCGGGCTGCCCTTTTCGTCCACCCTGTCGAAGGAATCGATGCGGTCGATCACGCCGTAGGCGGCGTTTCCCCCGAACTGGAACCGCGCGACCTTGTGGGGTTCGTCGAAGTTGAACTGCAGGCCGCCGCCCACGCCCCACTGGCGCTCCCACTCCTTCTTGCCGTCCTCCTGGTGGGTCCGGCGCCGCCACTCCCCGGCCACCTTCAACTTGACCCAGCCGAAGTCCAGGATGCCCGCGGGCCGGATGCCCAGCGAGTTGTAGCCCAGGGCGTTCCCGAAGACGCCGCTGACCTCGAACCGCAGCCACTTCAGCGGGTACAGGTGCAGGGCGGCCGCGCCAAAGCCGTTCTGGCGATAGAAGGCGTAGTTGACCTCGTAGATGTCCGGGCCGCCGAACGCGCCCTGGTCTTCCAGGGTGTCCCGCTCCAGGCCCTCGCCCTTGTGGTACACCTCCCAGGCCTCGTAGCGCCCCACCTGGATGTCGACCAGGTCCCACAAGCCTAGACGGACCCAGGCGTCGTCGACGAAGATGGCGGGGACGCCGGGGATCTGCTCGATGGACGCCAGCATCTGGCCCTTGGCCTGGATGAAGAACCGCTTCCAGGTCTTGGTGGCCGTGACGTCCAGCATGAACCGGCCCCGGGCAATCCAGTACTGCAGGTTCGCCTCGGTGGACAGTCCGCGCTGGCTTTTTTCATAGCCGGCGTCGAACCAGAAGTCCCCGCCCAGGTGGATGCCGTCCCCGCGAATGGGCGACTGGATGCCGTCAGCGGGGTAGTAGGGCGAGGCGATGTCCCGGCCCCACCGCCGGGGACCGGGTTCGTCGCCGGCCTCGGCGGAACCTGCGAACAGTCCCTGCAGCCCGGTGGCCAGGACCGGCTGGGCGAACAGGCCGTAAGCGGGACGCTTGGGGGCGGCGGGCGCGACGGGCGCGGCGGCGGCCTCGACGGCGGGCGCGGCCGGGGTCGCGGCCTCCTCGGCCCTTGCCTCCATTCCGGCACACAGAAGCGGGATCAACGTGATCCAGGCAAAACGAGTCATTCTCCCCCCCCTTCGCTGTGCAGTTGCGGCTGGCTCCCGATGGCGAAGGTGCCGGACAGAGGCAGGTGGCCCACGTCCGGTCCGACCTCGACCTTGTAGGACGTCCGCTCGATCACCCACCGGTTCTGGCCCGTGTCCCAGACCTTCAGGTCCGGGATGCGCAGGGGAATTTCCACGGTCTTCGTCTGGCCCGGCTCCAGGGACACCCGGGCGAACCCCTTCAGTTCCCGCACGAACTTGCGCGCCGTGGACTCCGGCCGCCCCACGTACAACTGGGGCACCGCCACGCCCGGCCGGGTGCCGATGTTCTTGACGTCCACCGTCACGGTCAGCAGCCCGGAATCGGTCACGGTGTCACACGGCAGCGTCAGGTTGCTGTACTCGAACGTCGTGTAGGACAGGCCGTAGCCGAAGGGGAACAGCGGCACAAGGCTGGGGTTGTGGTCGAAGTGCCGGTACCCGTGGAAGAAGTCCATCGGGGTGTCGTTCTGCTTGTTGCCGAATTCCGGGCAGTCCGCCCATGCCTTCGGCCACGTCTGGGGGACCCGCCCCTGGAAGTCCTGGTCGCCGAACAGGAGGTCCGCCAGCGCGTCGCCCCCCTCCATGCCGGGGTACCAGGCCATGACGATGGCGTCGGCGGCATCGCGCCACCGCTCCATCGTGATGGGCCCGCCGGCCTCCATCACCACGATCGTTTTCGTCTGGGCGGCCACCGCCTGGATCAGCGCCTCCTGTTCCGCGTTCAGATCCAGGGTGTCCCGGTCGCCGCCCCCGAACACGGCCTCGCCCTCGTCCGATGTGGTCAGGGCCACCACCACGATGGCCAGGTCGGCCCCTGTGGCGGCATCCGCGTCGTTGCCCGTGACGACCTCGACGGCAGGCGATGCCTTCAGCGCGCGGGCCCGGATCCCCGCGAGGGGGGTGACCGCGAAGGACGGCACGACGTTGCTGCTGCCCGCATCGCCCAGGCGCGCCTGGTCCGCGAAGGGCCCGATGACCGCGATGCGGTGGGCCGTCGCGGGGTCGATGGGCAGCGCGTTCCCCTGGTTCTTCAGCAGCACCATGCCCTTCCAGGCGGCCTCCCGGGCCAGCGCCTTGTGGGCGGTGCTCTCGATGTCCGCCGGGTCGCCCACGAAGGGCTCATCCAGCAGCGCGAAGCCGAACTTGAACTTGATGCGCAGGATGCGCCGCACCGCGTCGTCGATGAGGCTTTCGGGGACCTGCTTCTGCGTGACCGCCTGCTCCAGCCCCTGGTAATACACGGGCATCGGCATTTCCACGTCCATGCCCGCCAGGGCCGAGTCGACCGTGCTCTGGGCGGCGTACCAGTCGCTGACCACGAACCCGTCGAAGCCCCATTCGTCCTTCAGGAGGTCCCGCAGCAGGGGCCGGTTCTCGCTGCAGTAGGCGCCGTTCAACTTGTTGTAGGCGGACATGACGCAGGCGGCGTCGGCCTCCTTCACGATCATTTCGAACTGCCGGGTGTACACCTCGCGCAGCGTCTGTTCGTCCATGACGGCGTTGTTCGTCATGCGCGTGTCCTCGACGTTGTTCCCGGCGAAGTGCTTGACGCAGGCGGCGACCTGGGTCTGGACGCCCTGGGTGAAGGCGACGCCCATCATGCCCTGCAGCCAGGGGTCCTCGCCGTAGGTTTCCTGCCCGCGGCCCCAGGCGGGGTGCCGCAGGACGTTCACCGTCGGGGCCAGGATGACGTTGCTCCCGAAGCCCCGCATCTCCTTCCCCATGGCCTCGCCGACGCGCAATTCCAGGTCCGTGTCCCAGGCGGCCGCGCGGGACACGGCGACCGGGAAGGCCGTCGCGGGCCCGATTTCGCAGCGCACGCCCCGGGGGCCGTCCAGGAAGTACAGGCCCCGGATCTTCCGGTCCACGTTGTCGGGCGTCTTGAACATGTCGAACTGGATCATGGCGCCGTTCATCTGCTCGATCTTTTCGGCCAGGGTCAGGCTGAGCTGGTCGACCCGGGGGTCCGTCGTCAGCGTCCGGCGATCCAGCGTCGGCCGGTCGCCGCAGACCAGGGCGGCCTCGCTGACCTCGACGTCGGTCTGTCCCTCGTCGGCAACCGGAATGTCCGGGACGTCCTGGACGCCGGGCCCGCCGCCCCGGTCCAGGGACGGGCGCGCGCACGCCGTCAGCAGCACTACCAGCAGGATTCCCAGGGCCTTCGCCATGTCCGACGCCTCCTTCACCGAAACCGAAGCAGATCACCAACCGGCGGTAGGATAGGAGGCGTGTCGCGATGCGTCAACGCATTCCAACCTCCCGGATCCACCGATGATCCCTCGTGGTGCGCTTCCCGCTTTCCCCCCTTCCCTGCCTTGAGCCGGCCCCCCGGTTCCCGTATGCTCGTGCCCCGGAACGTGCCTCGGAGGAAGATGAACATCCGGCATTGGATCGCCCCCCTCGTATTGGCGTCGCTGGTCGCATTGCTGATCGCCGGAATGTTGTGGACCCGGCCCGTGGAACAACCGGTGGGCGAAACGACGGCCCAGGCGGGACAGGCGCCCCAGACGGGGCAGCCCGGGTCCAAGAACAACGCCCCGCGCCGCAAGCAGCGTGTCGTGGACATGTCCCCCCTGGTGACGGCGCGCCGGATCGCCGCCCTGGCCACGACGCCCGAGGAACAGGATTTCGCGCGTCAGGCGGTTCGACTGGCCAACCACTCGGTCGATCTGGCCTTCACCAACGCGCTGCTCCGCGTGACGGAAAACCCGCCCGAACCCACGCCCGAAATCCTGGAACTGACCGCGGCAAAGCAGAAGGCTGCCGCGGCCGTCGATGCCGGCGAACTGCTGATCAAACAGCTCACCAAGCGCGCAGCCACGGCGTCCGAAACCGAACAGGACGGCCTGGAAGATCAACTGGAAGTGGCGAAGGCGCAACTGGAACTGGCCCAGGACGAGCTGGACGAAGCCGGCAGCGATCTGGAGCGCGTCGGCGGGGATCCCCAGGCCAGGATCCGCCGCCTGAAGGCCGCGCGCGACGCCGCCGAAAAGGAATCGACGGACACCACCGCCCCTGCCGCCGGCGCAGCGCCGTTTCGCTTCCCGACGGGCAGCTTCCTGCAGCGATACCGGGCGTGGTCCGATCAACGGGACAGGATGGCCCAGTTGGCCCTGGCACGGCAGGAGGCCCTGGATGGGGCCCAGCGCATCGACGAGCGGTGCGCGAAGATTGCCGAGCGCATGAAGAACCGGGCCCAGGAACGCCAGGCGGCCCTGGACTCCGCGACCGGGTTCGCAACGGACGGGGCGGCCGTGGACGGCGATGCGTCGTCGAAGGACAAGGCTGCAGCCGCCCTGACCTCCCTCAGGCTGCTCGCCAGCGACCAGCGCCTGTTCAACGACATGGGCAGGCGGTTCCAGGATCAGCAGGACCTGGCCGCCACCTACGAGGAGTGGGGCTTCCTGGTGGAAACCCAGGCGCGCGTGGCGTTGCACAAGGTGATCAAGGGACTGCTGGTGATCGTGTCGACGTTGTTCGCCATCTTCATGGCCAGCCGCCTGACGGAATTCCTGCATTTCCGGAAGGAAGCGAAGGGCGTCCGCGTGGGCACGCTGCGGACGGTGGTCCGGCTGAGCATCCAGATCGTCGGCGTGCTGGTCATCGTGTTCGCGATCCTGGGCGTCCCCAGCGAAACGACGACCATCCTGGGACTGGCGGGCGCCGGCCTGACCGTCGCCATGAAGGACTTCATCGTGTCCTTCTTCGGCTGGTTCGTGCTGATCGGCAGGAACGGCATCCGTGTCGGCGACTGGGTCGAAATCAAGGGCGTGTCCGGCGAGGTCGTCGACATCGGGCTGCTGCGCACGGTGCTGATGGAAACCAGCAGCGTCAGCGACTCGGGGCATCCCACCGGCCGCCGCGTCGTGTTCGCCAACAGTTTCGCCATCGAAGGGCACTTCTTCAACTTCTCCACATCGGGGCAATGGATGTGGGACGAACTGCAGGTGCTGGTCCCGCCCGGGGAGGATCTGCCCCCGCTGATCGACGGCATCCGGAAACTGGTGGAGGACAAGACCGCAGCCAACGGCAGTCTGGCGGAAAGCGAGTGGCAGAACACGACCACGCGCTACCGCGTGAAGACGTTCAGCACCGGGCCGGGCATCAACGTGGTGCCGACCGTCCAGGGCGTCCAGATCCACGTGCGCTACGTCACGCGCGCCCACGAAAGCAACGAACTGCGGCGGGAACTGAACAACGCCGTGGTCGAACTGCTGCACGGCAGGGGGGAACCCCTCGTGCCCCAGGCGGGAGCGGTCGGCGCCTGACCGGTTCCGGGCTGCAGGGCCCGAACGCACAGCCGAATGGAATTGGAAGCCTCCCTCCGGTCCGACCCATGCTACAACCGCAACATCGCCCCGGGGAGGTCACTGTGAGACGGTCGATCACGCTGCTTTCGGTCCTCGCCGCCCTGTCCGTCGCCCTCCCGGCCGCCGCCCGGCCGGCAGCCGCGCGACCGGCAGCCGCTTCGCCATCCACGGCCGCATCGCTGCCGCTGGAACTGGCCGCGTGGGTCCCCTGGGTGCTGGACGGGGTGCCGGACCGGAACTGTCCCGTCGTGGACGGCTCCGCGATCTGTACCTGGCCCACGCGCCTGGCCCTGGACCTGGGCACGACCGGCGGGACCTTCGCCTTCGACGTGACGACCGACCGCGAGGCCGTGGTGGTCCTGCCCGGCGGGACGGCGGCCTGGCCCCTTTCCGTGACCTCGGACACCGGCGAGGTGGCCGTCCTGCAGCGCGAAGGCCTGCCGATCGTGGTGCTTCCCGCCAGCCAGCATCGGCTGAAGGGGCGTTTCGCCTGGCGGGACCTGCCGGAATCGATCGTCGTCCCCCCGGACGTCGCGCTGGTCCAGTTGTCCATCGCCGGGAAACCGCTGCCGTTCCCCCGTCGCGAGGAAGGCGGGCTGCTGTGGGTCCAGCCCCGGACCGAAGCGGCCCAGGAAGGCGAATCGCTGGACCTGGAGGTCAGCCGCAAGATCACCGACGGGATCCCCGTCCGCGTGACCACGCGCATCGTGCTGCGCGCGTCGGGCAGCCCCCGGGAGGTGGACCTGGGGCAGATCCTGCTGGCCGGCACGGTCCCCATGGCGGTCGCGGCCGACGTCCCGGCGCGCATCGACGCCACCGGCGCGCTGCGGGTGCAGGTCCGGGCCGGGACCTGGAACGTCGAGGTCGTGGCACGGACCGCCGGCGACGTCCCCGAAACGTTCGCCAGTCCCCGGCGCGAGTCCCCCTGGCCTTCGGATGAAACCTGGGTCTTCGAGGCCGCCGACGCCCTGCGCCAGGTCACCGTGTCCGGCGCCCCGGGCGTGGATCCCACCCGCACCGGGATCCGGGACGACTGGCGCGCCTTTCCCGCGTACCTGGTCAGCGCCGGGCAGAGCCTGACGATCGCGACCGAGCGCCGCGGCGAGCCCGAGCCTCCCCCGTCCTCGCTGGCGCTGTCCCGGGACGTCTGGCTGGATCTGGACGGCAAGGGATACACGCTGCGGGACCAGATTCGGGGCCGCCTGACCCGCGACTGGCGCCTGGACCTGGCGTCCCCGGCAGTCCTGGGGCACGTCGCGGTGGACGGGGTCGACCAGTTGGTCACCACCCGTCCCGGCAGCGGGATCCCGGGCGTGGAACTGCGTCGCGGCGATCTGAACCTGGTGGCCGAGTCCCGCGTCGACGGCGACACGCGGACGCTGCCCGCCGTCGGCTGGTCCACGGACGTCGACGACCTGAAGGTCCGCCTGCACCTGGCGCCGGGATGGACGCTGCTGTCGGCGTCCGGCGTGGATCGCCTGCCGGGGACCTGGGTCGAGCGCTGGACGCTGCTCAGTTTCCTGTTCGTGCTGCTGATCGCCCTGGCCGTGGCGCGCCTGACCCGCTGGTGGTGGGGGCTCCTGGCCCTGGCCGGCCTGGTCCTGGCCCAGCACGAGCCGGGCCGCCCCTGGTGGATCTGGGTCTGGGTCAGCCTGCTGGCCGCCACGGCCCTGTTGAAGGTCGTTCCCGACGGGCGGTTCCGCCTGGCCGTGCGCCTGTGGTGGGCGGGCACCCTGGTGGCCCTGGCCCTGGTCCTGATCCCCTTCACCGTGTACGAGATCCGCACCGGGATCCACCCCCAGGTCGGGATCGGCGCGGCCCAGGGCGTCGACCTGCTGTCCAGCAACGACGAGTACGAGGCCCCGAACGCCCCCGCCGCCATGGACCGGACGCTGGCGAACGAGGTCACCCGGGCGGAGGCCGAGGCGGCGGAGCAAATGGAGGAGGACAAGGCAACGATCGAATTGGACGATGAGGCCGACGCGGTCGGCAAGGCCCGGATGGAACCGGGTCGACCACGCAAGGGCACCCTGGCTGACCTGATGCCCAAGCCCCAGCAGCAGGCCCCGTCCGGCGCGGGGTCCTACCGCGCGATGAAGAAGCAGGCGATGCAGAACGACCCGAACGCCGTGGTGCAGACCGGCCCGGGCGTCCCGACCTGGTCGTGGGCGACGTCGCGCCTGGACTGGAGCGGGCCCGTGGACGCGGGGCACACGGTTCGGCTGTGGCTGCTGTCCCCCGGGATGAACCTGGCGCTGGCCCTGCTGCGCGTAGCCCTGCTGCTGGCGCTGACGTGGGTGCTGGTCCGGACCGGATGGACGATCGGGGCCCCGATCGCACGCACCGGTGGACCGCGGGTCCCCCCCGCTGCGGGCGCCGCGACGGTCGCCCTGCTGCTGGCCCTGCTGGTGCCCGGCCTGGCCCGGTCGGAGGTGCCACCGCAAGACGTCCTGGACGACCTGAGGGGCCGGCTGCTGCGTCCCGAGCCCTGCCAGCCCGACTGCGTATCGACGTCGGTGGTGGCCCTGACGGTCCGCGGAAGCACCCTGTCCCTGCGCGCCGAAATCCACGCGGGCGCACGGGTCCAGTGGCCCGTGCCCGGTCCCGCCCGCAACTGGGTCCCCGGCGCCGTGACGGTGGACGGCAAGCCCGACGCCGCCATGGTCCTGCTGCAGGACGGCTTCCTGCACGTTCGCCTGGGCCCCGGCCGCCACGTGGTCGAGGCCACGGGCCCCACGCCGCTGGTCGACGCCCTGACCCTGGAGTTCGCGGATGCGCCGCACCGCGTCGAGGCCACGGCCACGGGCTGGGACCTGGAGGGCCTGCGGGACGACGGCCGCGCCGAGCGGTCCATCCGCCTGATCCGACGGGCCCAGATCGCGGCCGACGGCGCTGCGGACGGCGAGGCGGCGGGCGAGGCAAAGCCGGAAGACAGCAGCGGCGCCGGCAACCTGCCGCCCTGGCTGGAGGTGACTCGCACCCTGGACATCGGGATCCCCTGGCTGGTCCACACGGAAGTCCACCGGGCCAGCCCCACCGGTTCGCCCGTGCTGGTGCGCATCCCGCTGCTGCCCGGCGAGTCCCTGACCGAATCCAACCTGCGGGTCGAGGGCCGTGAGGTCGTCGTATCCCTGGGGCGCGACGACACGGACATCGGCTGGGAATCGACGCTGCAGGAAGCCGCGAAACTGGACCTGATCGCGCCCCGGGGCGTGCCGTGGTCCGAAACCTGGGTGCTGCGCTGCAGCCCGGTCTGGCAGTGCGCCGCCAGCGGGATTTCCCCGGTGCGCCACCAGCAGGACGGGCGTTGGGAACCGGTCTTCCAGCCCTACCCCGGCGAATCCCTGGCCGTGGCCTTCGAACGCCCCGCGGGGGCGGTGGGCCAGTCGGTCACGATCGACACGGCGCAACTGCACTGGGCGCCCGGCACGCGCCTGTCGTCCGCGATGCTGGTCGTGCACGTCCGCAACAGCCAGGGCGGCACCCAGACCTTCGAACTGCCCCCGGGGGCCGAGGTCCAGCGCGTCGCGGTGGACGGCCGCGAGGAAGCGATCCGCGAGGAGGGCGGGAGGCTGTCGGTCAGCCTCCACCCCGGCCGGCAGCGCATCGAGATCGGCTGGCAGCAACCCCAGGGGATCGAGCCCCTGTCGCGGGTGCCCCGGGTCGGCCTGGGGGCTCCCGCCGCCAACACCCAGGTCGTGGTCACCCTGCCGGAGGAGCGCTGGCTGCTGCTGGCCGGCGGCCCGTCCTGGGGTCCCGCGGTGCTGTTCTGGGGCCTGCTGATCGCGGCGATCCTGGCCGCGTTGCTGCTGGGACGCCTGTCGTTGAGCCCGCTGCGGACCTGGCAGTGGATGCTGCTGGCCGCGGGCCTGACCCAGATCCCGGTCTGGGCCTCCCTGGTCGTCGCGGCATGGTTCCTGGCCCTGCAGTGGCGGGGCACCCGGCCCCAGCCGAACCGCCCCGTCCTGCGGGACGCCGTCCAGATCGGGCTGGCCGTCGGAACGGTCGTCGCCCTGGGCTGCCTGTATGCCGCGGTCCACGCCGGCCTGCTGCTGCAGCCCGACATGCAGGTCGCCGGCGCCGGGTCCAGCCAGGGACAGTTGGTCTGGTTCGCCGACCGGGTGGGCGCCACCCTGCCCCAGCCCTGGGTCCTCAGCCTGCCCCGCCGCGTCTGGCAGGGCATCCTGCTGGCGTGGTCCCTGTGGCTGGCCTGGAGCCTGGTGAAGTGGATGCCCTGGGCCTGGCGCTGCTGGTCCACCGGGGGAATCTGGTCCCGGATCCGCAAGGAAAAGCGCCCCGCCGGGGTCGTGCCGACGCCGCCCGCCGAGTAGCCTCCGGCACACGGGACGCGAAGCCTATTCCGCCGCAGGCGGCCACGCATCGGGGCCGGTGAACAGTTCGCAGTCGAAGAAGGGCGCCCCGCCCTTCGCGCGCACCGGCGAGGCGCAGTACTCGAAGAAGTTCGACATCTCGGGGATCCAGATGTGGGTCTTCACGGGGCCGGCGGCGGGATCGGACTCGCGCGCCGGGTAGACGTCGTACTCGCCGTCGGGCACCGTGTCGCTCCACAGGTCCCAGCGTTCGTAGGGCTGGTAGTGGTCGGCCGCCTGGGTGAACTGGGCCATGACCAGCCGGGCCTCCGCGGCCGTCAGCGGCAGGCCGTAGGTCGCCGCCAGCACCAGCAACTGCGCGACATCCCCCGTGTAGCGGGGATCCGCCGACGTGGCGTCGTCGCGCACCATCAGTTCGTCCATGCGCGCGCCCAGGCCCGTCAGCAGCCCGCGCGCCGCGTCCGTGGCCCCGTACAGCAGCGCGGTGGCGACGGCGCTGATATGGAAGTTCCACTGCATCCACGTATGCCCGTAGTACCGGGCCAGGCCGAACTCCTCGTAGACTTCGGAGATCCCGTCCTCGCAGTCGTTGCCCAGGGGCTCCCCGCGGGCGATCAGCGCGACCCCCAGTTTCGCGTTGCACTCGGCGTTGGGGACCATTTCCTCGTACTCCACCAGGCTGGCGAAGTCGTCCACGGCGTCGGTTCCATCCAGGTACGGGATGAAGATCTCGCCGCCCGCGGCCTTGGCCCGGATCAGGTAGCCGTGATCGACGATGTCCGCGGCGAAGGCCTGCAACTGGTCGTACAGCGTCAGCGCGGCGTCGCGGACTTCCGCGTCGTCGGAGGTCCACAGGATCCGCGACAGGTGGACCTGCGCGCGGTAGACCCAGGGGAAATCGTCCTTGGAGCGCTTGGAACGCACGTAGATGTCGCCCCAGGTCGGGTTTTCGAGGTTGTGCAAGGTGTCGTGGCGCTGCTGGGATTCCTCGTGGCGCACCGGGTCGTAGTCCACCGAGGCCTTCCGTCCCCCGTCCAGCACCCAGTCATGGTTGCGATGGAAGATGGCGCGCGCCATGATCGTGGGCACGACCGGGTCTTCCTGGGCCCAGATGCTGCCCGTCAGCGTGGCGGAAATGCCCCGGATATAGCCCAGCACCAGTTCGCGCAGGGGCGCCTGTTCCCCGGTCCCCGACAGCGTCAGGAAGGCCCCCACGACCGGGCCGAAGACCCGCCCGTGCCAGGACATCATGTTGTCGGCGCCGCCCGTGTGCCGGAACTTCACCAGATCCCCCTCCTTGACCGCCAGGGTGTCCTGCCACCAGAACAGGTAGGGCGGCTGGCCCCACGGGTTCGACGGGTCCAGCCCGTGGGAATGCCGGCGCGTCCACCGGAAGAAGTCGGTGGCCGCGTAGAAGCCCAGCATCCGCCGCGTGAACGCGTCCACCTCTGCGGCCGCGGGCGGCGGGCCCCCCGGGTTCGACCGCGACACCTCGAAGGGCAGCGTGGACGGGAAGTGCGCCACCCTGGGGGGGGCGGTCACGATCGGAACG
This sequence comes from uncultured Myxococcales bacterium, assembly GCA_903847405.1. Classification (GTDB taxonomy): domain Bacteria; phylum Myxococcota_A; class UBA9042; order DTJE01; family DTJE01; genus CAIZWN01. The sequence goes on from CAINDP010000174.1 coordinate 36,634, forward strand.
TCCGGCGCGACGTCGGGCGCGACGACGTCCGTCACCGGCACGTCGAGGCAGCCCCCAGGGCCGCAGCCCAGGTCCGTGGGCACGCCGTCGCCCGCGTCGGAACGGCACGAGACCAGGCCCGCAAGGACCAGCAGGACCAGGGGCAGCGCGCCCGGCGTCCTGGACGCAAAGGAAGAATTCCGGTGCACGGTCATGGTCTTCTCCCGAGGCTAGTGAAGCGCCGTGTAGTGGATGTCCTGCGGGAAGATCAGCCTTTCGCTGACCGTGTACAAGCCCTTCCCGGACGCATCGAAGGCGATCGACTCGCCCTGGGGCTCGTTGTAGGGTTCGTCCATGAAGGCGGGCAGTACGCAGGGTTCCGAGGCCAGCATCTGGGCGACCGTCTGCCCCGGCTGCCGGCCGAACAGCCTGCCGTCGAAATACCCCCGCACCGCCAGCCTCCGGCCGTCCGGCGACAGGTCCGCCGCCGTCGCCTGCTGGAAGGGGAACTGGGCGATCAGGACCAGCGGAAGCACCGTTCCCGCCGCCGACGTCGCGTCCGCCGAGGGGGCCGGCAGCCGGAACACCTTCGTCGTCGTCAGGCTGTACTCCTTGACCACGAAGTAGAGGTCGCCCGTCCAGGGGTCCACGAAGAACGACTCGCAGTCGTGCTTGCCGTCGGGATAGGCGACGTCGATCCGCCGGACGTTCCCGATGACGGCGCCGTCGATCGCGGCGGGCTCCGGGAAGACGTACACCGACAGGACGTCCCGGCCGCTCCCGTTGTTGCCCGTGTCCGCCAGGAACAGGGCGTCCCCCTCGACCCCCGCAAAGGGACCGATGGCGAGGTCCTCGCAGTCCGACAGGGTGACCCCGTCCAGTGCAAAGGCGGTGACGATCGTCCCGGCCTCGGCGGGCGGCTGGGCCCCTTCCACGCCGTTGCCCGGAAGCCGGATCGCGAAGATGCGGGACTGGTCACCCGAATCGTTGTGGGCCCACAGCAGCCCGGGATGGACCCGGCTGGCCGCCAGCCCCGACGCCTCGACCACGTCCGTGCCGTCCAGGTTGCCCACCACCTGCGGGGGCTGCCAGGATGGGCACGTCGCCTCCGGCTGGACATCGGGGTCCGCCGCGTCGATGGGATCCAGGTCGGCCGGGGCGTCCAGGTCGGCCGGGGCTTCCAGGTCGGCCGGGACGTCCAGGTCGGCCGGAGCGTCCGGGGCGTCCGCCACCACCGGGTCGCTGCCGCACCCCATCGCCAGGCACAGGGCCAGGCTGAACGCGACAGTCCCCGCGTGCGCATTCGATTTCATGCCGGTTCCCAGGATGCCCCCGTCGCCGCGGTCGCCGCGATTCTACCGCATGCGGGTTGCCGGGTTCAGGGTAGGATTGTCCTCCGGCCTGCGTGCTCCCGACTCCGCCAAGGTCGGGGCTGTCGGACTGAGTCCTTGCAGGAGGCGCCGTCATGAAACCGGCCCTGGCCCTGACGCTGGTGATCCTGTCCGCGCTGCTGCTGGGGGC
>CAINDP010000175.1 GCA_903847405.1 uncultured Myxococcales bacterium
CAGCCCCTTCATGGCAAGGTCCGGCGGGGCGCTTGACGCAGCCTCCTACAATGGCGACGATCCGGCACGGAGGGACGGCGGTGATCGATCCTCGGAAAGTCGTTTTCAGGGTGCACGCAATCCGTCGACAAGCCGTACCCTATCCGGCTCCTTCTTGGATCGCGTGAGGGAAGGCCCATTCATGTGGTTGCCGCCGATGACGTGGCCTCCGGGGAGATGATCGTCGTGACCGTCTACGAACCCGATCTGGACCACTGGGAACCTGGCTTCGAAAGGAGACGAGCATGAGATGCGTGGTTTGCAGGAACGGGGAGACCGGTCCGGGGACTGCGACCGTTGCTCTGACGCGAACCGGCACCACGGTCGTGATCCGCCACGTTCCGGCGAGGGTCTGCGAGAACTGCGGCGAGGAGTACGTTGACGCCGATACGACCGCGAGACTCCTGGGTCTGGCAGAGGCCGCGGTGGCGGCCGGGGTTCAGGTGGACGTCCGCGAGTACATCGCCGCGTGATCTCGGCCGGAAACGCGTTGCCGCCGTCGCCGAACAATTCTTTTTCGATGGCTGTCACAAAACGTCGCTGCCGCGCCTCTATATAGATGCAGGACAACATGCGATCGGGAATCGCACTCAGCCGCGGACCAGTTCATCGAGAACGACGCGATGATTCGGTGTGTAGGAACCTTCACCCACGAAAGGCACCCGAGGGCCAGATAGCCAGATGAATCGTGGCTGGGTTGAACCCTGGTCCGCTCGCGAAACGCGGGTTGGCCTGGGAGGACCGGTTCGTTCGGGCCCCGACAAAGCGCATTCCGAGAACTGTGGGGTGCGGTGGTTCGCCCCCCGAGGGTGTCCGAGGTCGGATGGGGCAGGGATGTGTGGGGCCAGGCTCCCCCGGGCGGCGGTCCGGCGGGTCGAGGCTGGACGGGCACGTTCGGCGAGGGCACATCCGCCGCGTCGTTCAGGGGGGAGGCCTGGCAGTCCGTGGTTGTCGGTCGGGGTCTGGAAGAGGCCCCCGTCCATCGGTGGGGTCATCTCCAGAAACGCTCACGTCCAGACCGGGGTCGAATTCCTCGAAGCCGCAGCGGTCGGGCCCGAGAGGCAGGGGCGCGGTGGGCAGTTCGAGGTGCTTGAGGATCTTCTCGACGACGACCGGGTCGGTGAGGAAGGCGAGCACGACCATGGGGAGGTGGCACCTGGGGCAGGTGAGAGCGTCCACGTCGAGGACGCGCTTGAGCAGGCAGGCCCAGGACAGGCGCCTGGGTCGGCAGGAAGTTGGCGCGGGCGGCAATCCTGTCCCCAATCCGGCCAACGCCGAGCCGGTCCGCCGGTTCAAGGAAGCCCTGGCCGCGTGACTGGATGCCGTGAATTCCTGGCAGGAGGCGGATATCTAGGAGCACCACGCGGTGCGGAAACTGCGTCGGCGCGGCGTTCCGAGGCGGTCCCCCGCGAACATTTCCCTGCGGACGAATGAACGCCTACTTCGCCCGGCCCTTGCGCAGCGGCGGTTCCGAAACCAGCGACGCGCGCGCCTCCTCCGGCACCCAGCGGACGCAGCGGATCGCCGCGGACGTGCCGCCCCCGCCATGCCACGAGGACAACTGGACGACGCGGCCCTTCCCAAAGGACACGGTACCGGGGTAGCGGAACAGGCCGTCGAACGAGCGGGACCAGTACTGCTGGACGTCCGCGCCGAACAGGCGGGTGCACGTGGCGGAGCTCGCGCAGGTGTTGCACGCGGTCGCATCGCCGCCTTCCGGGCCCGGGGCCTCGACGCAGTCCATGACGTTCCGGAATTCCTTGTCGGTCGGCAGGCGGTATCCCGCCGGGCAGGCGGCCAGCGCGGTCGTCCAGTCCGCGACTTTCGCGGTGCCCGTGCAGGCGGCCCCGTCCCAGTTCTGGCCCACCGCGCAGCGGATCCAGTACAGGTCGGTGCGGGGCTCGTAGACCTCGGCCTTCGGGGCGGCCTTCGCCGGGGACAGGAGGCCCGCCAATTCCCGCATCTCGTCGGGCGTGATCCCCTGCAGGACGCGACGATGGATGAACTTGACGAGGGCCGGCGCCTCGTTCAGTTCGGGGCTGCAGTCCGGGAAGCAGGCCCCGGTGGACGGGTAGACCATCTGCTTCTTCGCGGCGACGAACCGGGCTCCGAGGCCCCAGTCCTGCTTGCTGGTCGGGTCGCACTTTGCGCGGCACTTCGCCAGGCCGAACTGGCCGCGCATCCGCTCGTATTCGTTCACGCCCTCGTACAGTAGGGCGCCCAGGCGTCGCAGGTCGTCCTGCCGCCCGCAGGCTTCGAACTGGGCGACGACCGACTGGACCAGGGCCTTGCGCTCATCCCGCGAGGCGGCGCCGATCTTCTTCACGAAGTCCCGGAACTTCAGCCGGTCGTCGCGCATCGCGCCGGCCTCGGGGCCGAACAGCGCCGTCAGGGTGCCGCAATAGAAGCTGAAGTCCCCCTCGGGCGTGACCGGATCCAGGCAGGCGATGCGGACGATCTGCGCCGCTATGGACAGGGCGGACATCAGCGTGCCCTGGCGGGGATCGGTGTATTCGAAACTGCTGCCGAACCCCTTCACGCCGCTGCCGGCCTTGGCGTCGCGGCAGGCGGAGGTCGTGAGGAAGTCGATGCCCCAGCGGATTGCCGCGTCGGCCATCGGATCGGCGGGGGCAGGCGTCGCACCGGTCGTGGCGGCCGCTGGCGTCGACGGCGTCGCGGGCGCGGGCGGGGCGGCCCAGGCGGGTATGGACGCCAGCAGGATCAGGCCGAACAGCGCGGGCGACGCGGCCAGTGCGACGCGGGTGACGCGCTTTCATCCGGGGGACCTCGGTGAGGTGGCGATTCCTATAGGCCGGGCCATACAGGGGTGTCAAGGCAGAAGGTGGGTGTCCGGGGGCTTGGCATGTCCCGCGTCAATGCGGCGCCAGGCCCATGCACTCGATCTCGTTGCGCATCGAGGTCGCGGATCCGGCCTGCCGCTGCCGCCGCCGTTGACCGGTGTCGGACCGCGGCGGATACTCCCGTCGTGGCAAGCGAGGTTCCGATGTACGGGCTTCTCGCGCTGCTTGGCCTGTGCCATCTGCTGGTCGACGCGTCGTCCCACTTCGTGATGATCGTCTTGCTGCGGCCGACCGACGGGGGCGAACTGGTCGCTCTGGTCTTCGCGTACAATTTCGGGGCCTTCGCGCTGCAACCAGCGGTCGGGTGGGCCGTGGCCCGCCTGGGGCGACCCCGACTCTGCATGGCGGCAGGCATCCTGCTGGCCGCGACCGCGATTCTGGCCCTGGACCAGCCGTTCGTCATGCCGCTGGTCCTGACGGCCCTTGGGAACGCTCTCTTCCACGTCGGCGGCGGTACCCTCGCGTCCCTGGTCACCGAAGACAGGGCGAGCGGTCCCGGCCTGTTCATCGCCCCGGGGGTGCTCGGGGTGGCCGTCGGGACCTTCGCAGGAATGAGCCTGCCCGAGGCGGCCTGGCCGCTGTTCGGCGTGCTGCTGATCGTGGCCGTGGCCGGGACCGCCATGCAGGCAAGGGAGCACGAGACCGCCGCGCCCGCCGCTGCCGATCGGCCATCGTCCGGCACCGCCGCCGTGCTTGCGCTGCTGCTGCTGGCCATCGCCATCCGCTCGTTGCTGGGCGCGCGGGCCATGGCCCAGCTTGGCGGGAGCCACGAGGGATGGGCGCTGCCCCTGGCCGTGGCGGCCTTCGCCGGAAAGGCGTCCGGGGGGATCCTGGGGGATCGCTACGGATGGGGTCGGACCGCCGTCGTGGCGCTGGTGGTGTCGTCGGTCCTGCTGGTCTTCGCGGACGTGCATCCGGCCATCGCGGCCCTTGCCATAGTCGCGTTCCAGGTTGTGACCGCCATCACGCTGGGCGGGCTGTACCGGGTGCTGCCCGGGCGGACGCCCATGGTGTTCGGGCTGGCGAGCCTGGCGCTGTTCGTGGGGTTCCTGCCCGTCATCTTCCACCTGGACGTGGGTGTGGAGGGGGTACCCGTGGACTCCCTGCTGGCGCTGGTGTCGGCGGTCGCCATATGGCGCGCCCTGGCCCTGCTGGACCGGCGCCCCGCGGCCGTCACCGAGGTCGCATGATGGAACCGGCGAACTGGCGGTTCGACTTCCTGTTCACGCTGGTCGTGGAAACGCCCGTATACGCGCTGGCCCTGCGTCGCTCGCTGGGGACCGGCGGGGCAATCGCGGCGTCCCTGGCGCTGAACGTCGCGACCCACCCCCTGGCGTGGCACGTCATCCGCGCCGCGGACCGGCCCTTTCCTGGCGTCTACCTGGGCGTGGAACTGGCCGTCATTCTGGCCGAGGCCGCCATGATCGTCGTCGCGACCCGCGCCAGGTGGTCCCGGTTCCGGCTGCCGGTCAGGGAATGCGCGGCGATCGCGCTTGCGGCAAACGCTTTCTCGGCGGGGCTCGCCCTGTTCGTGTGAGCGGGGGCGATCAATCGCTGGGGCGCTCGCGGCGGCGAAGGTAAACCCAGCCGGTGGACAGGCTGGCGGCCAGGAGGAGCAGAGAGCCGAGGCGACGCGGCAGCAAGGGCCCACGGGCCTTGACGGCCGCTTCCGGGGAACCGTCGCCCACGCCATCGTTCTGGACCGAGCCGGGGTCGTTCGCATCCCCCGAATCAGGGTCGTAGCGGTTGTCCTGATCGCTGGAGCGGTTGCACGACCCGAACCGGAGGCCATCGGCAATGGCCGGAGCCGAGACCGACACTATGACCAGCGCGGCAACGATCGGTCCAAGGCAGGTGCCGAGACGTTTCATCGGATTCCCCCTCCAGTGTCGACGGAAATAATGACGCAATCCCGGGGAGGGATCAACCCGCTTAGCGACCGTTCACGTGGTTTCCCCGGGGGAAGTGCATTTCCTGATCAGAGGCGGCCGTCGGGCTATACCCCGGTTCGACATCTTCTGCCGGTGTGGCGGGCGCCGGCGGCGGCGAATCCCTATGCTTCACTGGTACCCCCCTCCCGGGAGCATGCATGTCACAGGCGATGACGGCGCGGATCGTGGCGTGGGGATGTGCGCTGGTGTGCGGCTGCGTGGCGGCGGGCGGCGGGAACGACGATCCCGGGGCGCAGAACCGGGATGCCGTCGCGGAGGATCCGGGAAGCGGGCTGTGTGTAGGAACTTTCACCCACGAAAGGCACCCGAGGGCGAGATAGCCAGATGAATCGTGGCTGGGTTGAACCCTGGTCCGCTCGCGAAACGGGGGTTGGCCTGGCAGGACCGGTTCGTTCGGGCCCCGACAAAGCGCATTCCGAGAACTGTGGGGTGCGGTGGTCCGCCCCCCGAGGGTGTCCGAGGTCGGATGGGGCAGGGATGTGTGGGGCCAGGCTCCCCCGGGCGGCGGTCCGGCGGGTCGAGGCTGGATGGGCACGTTCGGCGAGGGCACATCCGCCGCGTCGTTCAGGGGGGAGGCCTGGCAGTCCGTGGTTGTCGGGCGGGGTCTGGAAGCGGCCCCCGTCCATCGGTGGGGTCATCTCCAGAAACGCTCACGTCCAGACCGGGGTCGAATTCCTCGAAGGCGCAGCGGTCGGGCTCGAGAGGCAGGGGCGCGGTGGGCAGTTCGAGGTGCTTGAGGATCTTCTCGACGACGACCGGGTCGGTCAGGAAGGCGAGCACGACCATGGGGAGGTGGCACCTGGGGCAGGTGAGAGCGTCCACGTCGAGGACGCGCTTGAGCAGGCAGGCCCAGGACAGGCGCCTGGGTCGGCAGGAAGTTGGCGCGGGCGTCGGGAACGGTGCTGTGTCCGGAGCACTTGCGCCCGGGGCGTGGGAAGTCGGGTTTCACGTTGTGACGGGCGACACCTTCATCCGTGAGGCCCTGGGGGTAGCGGGGCGGTGGGATGGCTACTCCGCGATCCCCGCAGCCTTCGCAGCCAGCGAAGCCAGCGGGGACCACCAGATGCCCATCAGAAGCGTGGGGATGGCGAGGACGGCGAGGAGGAACGTGGTGGCGAACGGGACCGCGACCACCGGGGCGCCGGTCGGGGAGGCCTCCAGGAACAGGGCCTTGACCAGGCGGGCGTAGTAGAACAACGACACGACGCTGTTCAGGACGCCGACCAGCGCGACGATGTAGAAGAACGGCGTGCCGGCCTTCAGTACCGCCGCGAACAGGTAGAACTTGCCGATGAAGCCCGCGAAGGGCGGGACGCCGGTCAGGCTGAACAGGAAGATCGCCAGGCACACGGCCAGGAAGGGGCTGCGGGTGCCCAGGCCCCGGTAGGCGGCGATGGTTTCGGAACCCGTCTTGGCCCGGACGGCCAGCACCGCCAGGAAGGCGCCCAGGTTCATCAGCAGGTAGATGGGCATGTACAGCGCGATGGCCTGGATGGCTTCGGGGGTGCCCACGGCCACGCCCATCAGCAGGTAGCCGGCGTGGGCGATGGACGAGTAGGCCAGCAGGCGCTTGACGTTGTCCTGGGGGATGGCGGCCAGGTTGCCCAGGGTCATGGTCGCCATGGCCAGGATGCCCAGCAGCATCGGCCAGGGCAGGCCCCCTGCAGGCGGCGTGGCGACGGACGCGCCGAAGCCCACCACGACGAACCGGATCAGGGCCGCGACGCCCGCAGCCTTGGGGCCGACGGACAGGAACGCGGTCACGGGCGTGGGGGCGCCTTCGTAGACGTCGGGGGCCCACTGGTGGAAGGGGACCGCGGCTATCTTGTACCCGAAGCCGACCAGGGACAGCAGCGCGGCCACGGCGATGCCGGCACGGATCGCGACGGACCCGCCGGCCGCAGATGCGTTCAACGCGGGGCCGACCTTGGCCAGGTCCAGCGTCCCGGCCATCCCGTACAGCAGCGAAAACCCGTACAGCATCAGGCCCGACGCGGCCGCGCCGTACAGCACGTACTTCAGGGCGGCTTCGGAGGACCGGCGGTCGCCGCGGCGGAACCCCGCCAGGATGTAGGACGGCAGCGACGTCAGTTCCAGGGCCAGCAGGATCATCAGCAGGTTCTGGGCCGACACCAGGAAGCACATGCCCAGCGTGGTGGACAGCAGCAGGATCGTGTACTCGCCGAAGCGGCGGGCCGGGATCTCGTCCGACAGGGCGCCGAAGGCCACGCCGAAGAAGGCCGCCACCAGGAACAGGCCCCGGAAGAAGCGCCCCAGGCCGTCGCCGGACACCATGCCGTCGAAGGCCGACGGGCCGCCGTCGGGCAGCAGGGCGAAGGCCGCAGCCGCAGCGGCCAGGCCGGCGAAGGCCACGGTCGCCAGGGAGGCGCGCCGGGCGGGGCGGTCCCCGATCAGCAGGTCCGCGATCAGGACCAGCAACACGGTCGCCGTCAGCGCCAGTTCCGGTCCGATCGCCAGCAGGTTCGAAAGCATCAACGACTCCCGTAGGGGCCCGAGTCGACTCCGGCTGCGCCCTACATCCCTGCCATCAGGGTGTTCACCGTTTCACGCACCATGTCCAGGACCGGCGCAGGCCAGACGCCCAGCAGCACCGTCGCGACCGCCAGCGGGTACAGCGTGATGCGCTCGCGCCAGTTCATGTCCGACAGGTGGTCCCACCGGTGGTTGAACGGGCCCAGGAACATCCGCTGCATCGTCCACAGGTAGTACCCCGCGGTGATGATGACCGACAGGGCGCTGATGGCGACCAGGACGCGGAAGATGCCGTCGTGGGCCGCGAAGGCGCCCAGGAACACCAGGACCTCGCCCACGAACCCGGCCAGGCCCGGCAGGCCCAGCGACGCCATGAAGGCGAACCCGGTGATGGCGGTGTACTCGGGCATCTTCTGGGCCAGGCCGCCGAAGCCCTCGATGTCGCGCGTGTGGGCCCGGTCATACACCACGCCGGCCAGCAGGAAGAGCATCGGGCTGACGATGCCGTGGCCGACCATCTGGAACACCGCGCCGTTGACCGCCGTGGAGGTCATCGCGGCCAGCCCCAGCAGGCAGAAGCCCATGTGGGACACGGACGAGTAGGCGATCAGCTTCTTCAGGTCCTTCTGGGCCATGCACACGAAGGCGCCGTACACGATGTTGATGACGGCGATGATGCCGATGGCCCAGGAGGCCCAGGCCAGGCTCTCCGGGAAGATCTGCATGTTGAACCGGAACATGCCGTACATGCCCGTCTTCAGCAGGATGCCGGCCAGGATGACGCTGATGGGCGTGGGGGCGTCGACGTGGGCGTCGGGCAGCCACGTGTGGAACGGGAACATCGGGACCTTGATGGCGAAGCCCAGGAACAGCCCGACGAACACCAGGTGGACGAAGGGGACGCCCAGGATCGCCTTGGCGCCGGTGAACACGCCCGCCTTGGCCTGGGCGGTCAGGTGGACCAGGTTGAACGTGTGCGGGCCCTGGGTGCCGTCGGCCAGCATCGCCGGGGCGGACGCGTAGTAGATCGCGATCAGCGCCAGCAGCATCAGCACCGAACCGGCCAGCGTGTACAGGAAGAACTTGATGGCCGCGTAGGGGCCGCCGCGGGTGCGGCCGTCGGGATCCTTGCGCGACGGGGCGCCCCAGATGCCGATCAGGAAGTACATGGGCAGCAGCATCACTTCCCAGAACACGTAGAACAGGAAGAAGTCCTGGGACGCGAAGGTGCCGAAGACGCCGGTTTCCAGCAGCAGCAGGAGGATCCAGTAGCCGGGGACGCGCTTGCCCGAGAAGTGGGGATGGTGCGAGTCCAGCTTGCCCAGCCACGGCAGCGACGCGATGGCGCCGACCAGGAAGACGACGGCGGTCAGGATCACCATCGACAGCGACAGGCCGTCCACGCCCAGGAAGAACTCGATGTTCCAGGCCTTCATCCACACGAACCGGTGGATGAACTGGAGGTTCGAGGTCCCCGCGTCGAAGTCCACCCACAGGGCGATCGACAGGGCCGTCGCGACCACGGCCGCGATCATGCCGATGCCGCGCGACGCCTCGTCCACCGCCTTTTGCGACAGGCGCAGGGCCGGTCGCAGGGCCAGGAGGGCGAGGATCGCGGTCAGGCCCAGGAAGGGCGTGAACACGGTCCACGTGAGCAGCAGGCTGTTGGTCGTCAGGTCCATCGTCCTCTCACGTCGTTAGGCGGTTCGGAACAGTCACCAGGCCAACAAATACGCCAGTGCCACCAGGGCCAGCGCACCGAGGGACAACCCCTGGACGTACGCCTGGATGTGGCCGGTCTGGAGGCGCCGAATCTTGTCGCCGGCGGCCTGGACCACCTTGGCAACCAGGTCCACCAAGCCGTCCACGAACAGCCGGTCGATGGCGCCCTGCAGGAACGAGAAGGAACGGCCGATCGTCCCCGCCAGGTTCACGGCGCCGTCGATCACCCGCGTGTCCCAGATTGCCAGGCCCCGGGACAGGACCAGGGAGCCCTTCACGAACACCACGTTGTAGGCTTCGTCCACGTAGTACTTGTTGAAGATCGTGCGGTGCGTGGCCTGGACCAGGCGGCTGGGGCTGGCCAGCAGGCGCGCGGGGAACGGGCTGCGGCCGTCCTTGTACAGGATGCGCGCCGCGAAGAAGCCGCCGAACGCGACGACGATGGAAAAGCCCATCAGGACCCACTCGGCGCCGTGGCCGAAGCCCGCGCTGGTCACGCGCTGGGCGGTGCCGGCGAAGATCGGTTCCAGCCAGGCCTCGAAGACGTTCGGGAGGCCCCACAGCAGGGGCAGGCCGACGTAGCCGCCCACCAGGGCCAGGCCGCCCAGGACCGCGAGGACGCTGGTCATCGCGACGGGGGATTCGACCGGCGCGTGGGCGCCGTGGCCGTGCGCGTCGTGGGAATCGGCGGGCACCGCGTGGGGATCCGCGTGGGCCGCGACGTGGGCAACCGCCGCGTGCGCATCGTGGCCATGGGCCGCCGCCGCGCCGCGATACTCGCCGCTGAACGTCATGTAGTAGGACCGGAACATGTAGAACGAGGTCCCCAGGGCCGCGATGGCCGTGATCGCCCACAGGATCACGCCGCCGCCGGGCAGCAGCATGTTGCCGGAATCGAAGGCCTTCCAGAGGATTTCGTCCTTGCTGAAGAAGCCCGAAAAGAACGGGAAGCCCGCGATGGCCGCGCACGAGATGAAGTACGTGACGGCCGTGATCGGCATCAGTTTCCGCAGGCCGCCCATCTTGCGCATGTCCTGCTCGTGGTGGCAGCCCATGATGACGCTGCCGGACCCCAGGAACAGGCAGGCCTTGAAGAAGGCGTGGGTCATCAGGTGGAAGATGGCGACCCAGTAGGCGCCGACGCCGACGGCGACGAACATGAAGCCCAGTTGGCTGACCGTCGAGTACGCCAGGACCTTCTTGATGTCGTACTGGAACAGGCCGATGGTGGCCGCGAAGAGGGCCGTCAGCGCGCCGACCGTCGCCACCACCGTCATCGCCACGGGCGACAGCGTGAACAGGAAGTGCAGGCGCGCGACCATGTACACGCCCGCCGTCACCATCGTGGCGGCGTGGATCAGGGCGGACACGGGCGTCGGGCCGGCCATCGCGTCGGGCAGCCAGACGTACAGCGGGATCTGGGCGGACTTGCCGGTGGCGCCGACGAACAGCAGCAGGCAGATCAGCGTCATCATGCCCATGCCCAGGATGTCGCGGTTCACGATGCGGTCGCGCTTGATGGGGTCCTGGAGGATCTGCTCGACTTCCCGGAAGGCGATCGAGGTGGCCAGCGGCGCGGCCTCGGCCTGGTGGCTGGCGGCCTGGACGCCGTGCGGGTCATCGTGGCCCTTCGGCGCGGGGCTGGCGGGCGTGGTCAGCAGGCCCCAGAACAGCAGGAACACGCCCAGGCTGAAGCCCAGGTCGCCGATGCGGTTGACGACGAAGGCCTTCATGCCTGCCGTCGCCTTTTCGCGGTCGCGCCACCAGAAGGAAATCAGCAGGTACGAACACAGGCCCACGCCTTCCCAGCCGACGAACATCAGCAGGAAGTTGTCGCCCAGGACCAGCGTCAGCATCGCGAACATGAACAGGTTCAGGTAGGCGAAAAAGCGCCAGTAGGCGGGCTCGTCCTTCATGTACCCGGTGGAATACACGTGGATCAGCGTGCCGACGAACGTCACGACCAGCGCCATCACGCCCGACAGGCGGTCCATCAGGAAGGTGACTTCGGCCTGCAGCGTGCCGACGGGCAGCCAGGTCCACAAGTGATTGATCATCGACGTCCCGTGGGGGGCGCCGGCCAGCGTCAGGAAGGACCACAGGGCGATGACGAACGAACCCGCGGGCAGCAGGATCGCGGGCAGGTGGATGGCGGCGTGGCCGAAGCGACGCTGCATCGTCTTGCCCATCACCCCGTTCCACACCGCGCCCAGCAACGGCAGCAGCGGGATCAGGAACAGCAGGGGGAAATCCTGCAGGACCGGTGCGACGTCGTGCACGGCGTTCCTACTCCTTCAAGTCGCTGGCTTTCGAGGCGTCCACCGAGCGCTGCGCCCGGAAGACCTGCAGCACGATGGCCAGGGCCACCACGGCTTCCGCCGCCGCCAGGACGATCCCGAACAGCGCGAACACCTGGCCGTCGAGGTTCCCGCTGAAGCGCGAGAAGGCCACGAGGTTCAGCAGTCCCGCGTTCAGGACCAGTTCCACGCCCATGAGGATCGCCACGGCGTTCTTGCGCGTGACGATCGTGAACAGGCCGAGGGCCAGCAGGACCCCCGACACGACCAGGTACTGCGGCAGGCCGATGGTCATCGGTCCCCTCCCTTGACGCCCCGGGCCAGGGTCACGGCGCCCAGCAGCGCGGCCAGCAGGACCACCGACACCACTTCGAAGGGCAGCACGAACCGTCCCAGCAGCAGGTCGCCGATCGGGGCGGTCGTCGGGGCCACCGCGGATTCGACGCCCGACGGGATCGCCGAGGCCGCCACGAAGGCCGCCGCCGCGACGGCCAGCATCACCGCGATGCCGCCCACCAGGCGGGTCGTGGAATTGCTGGTCCGCGAGTCGTCCAGTCCCGAGGTCAGCATGACCGCGAACAGCACCAGCACGCTGATGCCGCCCACGTAGACCAGCATCTGCACGACGGCCAGGAGGTCCGCCGACAGGAAGGCGTACAGGCCGGCCATGCCGAAGAGGGCCGCGAACAGCGCGAAGGCCGAGTGGACGATGTTGCCGGACAGGGCCACGACGCCCGCGCCGATCAGCGTGAAGGCGGCGAGGGCGTAGAAGACGATCGCGGAGACGACGGGGTCGCTCATGGGGTCTCCTCCTCCTTCGGAGGTACCGCAGGTTTTTCCCACACCGGCGGCAACGGCGTCGGGCTGCCGCTGACCTTGCCCGACCGCCGGCCGTACCCGACGATCACGTTCTTCAGGATGCTGCCGCGGGGCAGGCGGGTCGGCGCCTCGCCGGGCTTGTGCCGGGCGACGGGGATGGGCTGGGACACGAAGTGCAGGATCAGGTCCGCCCGGTTGGACGTCGTGGCCTCGAACTCGGCGGAATGCTCCAGGGCGCCGAAGTTGCACGACTCCTGGCACAGCCCGCAGTACATGCACTTGGAAATGTCGATGTCGAACTTCGTGAGGTCGCGGCCGCCCGCGGCGTTCTTTTCCACGCCGATGCTGATGCACTGGATCGGGCAGGTCTTTTCGCACAGCAGGCAGCCCGTGCACAGGCGGACGTCCAGTTCCAGGATGCCGCGGTAGGCTTCGGGCAGCGTGTCCTGGACGGGCTGGGCGATCTTGTCGGGGTACTGGATGGTCATGGGCCGGCGGAACATCCAGGACATGGTGACGGACAGGCCCTCGAGGACCGAGGACACGGTCCGGCGCACGTTTCCGATCCAGCCCGAAAGGCCGCCACTCCCGCGGCCCGTCGTGGGGTCGCCTACGGGAGGCGGAAAGGCGGATACCATAGTTCCTTGCCCTCCATGCGGCGGTACAGGTCCCGGTCGGCCATGTAGGACGCCCGGGTCTTGCGGAAGGACGCCACGGCCAGGACCAGGCCCGCGGCCATCGACACGCCGCGCAGCGCCCAGTCCAGCGCGCCCTTTTCTTCCACGGCCCACAGCAGCACCAGGACGCCCGACAGGCAGAACAGCGCCAGCGGGACCAGGTACTTCCAGCAGGTGATCATCAACTGATCCACGCGCAGGCGCGGCAGGGTCCAGCGGACCTGGATCACGAAGGCGACCAGCAGGGACGCCTTGGTCGCGAACACGGCGAAGGTCAGCGCCTGCCAGCCCCAGAAGGCCAGGCCCGTGGAGGCGGCGATGTCGGCCGGGGACACGAAGGGGATCTGCCAGCCGCCCAGGAAGCACACCGTGGCCAGCGACGACAGCACCCACAGGTTGCCCCACTCGGCGAACATGAACCACAGGAAGCGCATGCCCGAGTACTCGACGTGGTAGCCCGCGACCAGTTCGGACTCGCCTTCGGGCAGGTCGAACGGCGTGCGGTTGCCCTCGGCGATGGACGAGGTCAACGACGTGAAGAAGGCCACGAACAGGAAGGGGTTGCGGAACAGGAACCACTCCCAGGGCCACGCCCCCTGCGCCTTGATGATGCCCTGCATGGACATCGTGCCCGCGGCCAGGACCACGGCCATCAGGCTGAAGGCGGACGGGATTTCGTAGGACACCAGCTGCGCCGCGGACCGGATGCCGCCGAACAGCGCCCACTTGTTGTTGGAGGACCAGCCGGCCATCAGCATGCCGATGACGACCAGGCCCGTGATGGCCAGCAGGTACAGCAGGCCCACGTCCAGGTCGGCGGCGATCAGGTTCGCGCCGAAGGGCAGGACCACGAAGGTCGCCATGAACCCGCCGAACACCAGGTAGGGCGCGAACTTGAACAGCGGCCCGTCGGCGGCGGCCGGGACCAGGTCCTCCTTCAGGAAGTTCTTGATGCCGTCGGCCAGCCACTGCAGGACGCCCTGGGGGCCCACGCGGTTGGGGCCGATGCGGGACATCATGCGGGCGGCGATGCGGCGCTCCCACCACGTGACGGGCCCGGCGAAGATGGCGATGAACACGAAGGCCATCAGGGCCACGATCCCGATGACCACGGCGTTCGTGATCCACGAGTAGGCGAAGGTGGCCGGGTCCAGCCCGAACAGTCGTTCAATCCAGTCGGCGACGTCGCGCAGCATCAGCGGTCCACCTCCGGCGCGATGACGTCCAGCGAACCGATGAGGGCGACGATGTCGGCGATCATCAGGCCCGGGCTCAGGTGCTCGATGACGGGCATGGCGGTGAAGCACCCGGTGCGGATGCGGACCCGCCAGGGCTTGTCGGTGCCGTCGGACGTGACGTAGAAGCCGGCCTCGCCCCGGGGGGCCTCGACGCGGCCATAGGCCTCGTTGGCGGCGGGCTTCAGGATGCGGGGTACCTTCGCGCGGATCTCGCCGTCGGGGATCATCGCGATGGCCTGCCGCAGGATCTTGATGCACTCGCGGATTTCGAACAGCCGCACGATCAGGCGGTCGTAGGAATCGCCGACCGTGCCGCGCCAGCCCAGGCCCACGGGCACCTCGAAGTCCAGTTCCGGGTAGATGGAATAGGGTTCGTCGCGCCGCAGGTCCCACTTCACGCCGGACGCGCGCAGGTTCGGGCCCACGATGCTGAAGGACATCGCGTCTTCCTTCGTCAGCACGGCCACGTTGGCCAGGCGGTGCACGAAGATCTCGTTGCCGGTGATCAGGCGGTCGAATTCCGCGCAGATGGGCTCGAAGTGGTCCAGCCACTTCAGCGTCTGCTCCAGCGTCGCCGCGTCGATGTCCCGGGCCACGCCGCCGATGCGCATGTACGTGTAGGTCAGGCGCGCGCCGCAGATGCGCTCCATCAGGTCGTTGATCGATTCGCGTTCCCGCAGCCAGTGGATGAAGGGCGTGTAGGCGCCCAGGTCCATGGCCATCGAACCGGTGCCGACCAGGTGGCTGGCGATGCGGTTCAGTTCGCAGGCGATGATGCGGCAGAACTCGGCGCGCCGCGGCACTTCGATGCCCAGCAGGCGCTCGCAGGCGATGGCCCAGCCCTGGTTCGTGAACATGCCGCCCAGGTAGTCCACGCGGTCCGTGTAGGGCATCGTGCCCGCGTAGGTGTTCATTTCGGCGATCTTTTCGATGCCGCGGTGCAGGTAGCCGACGTCGGGCTCGGCGTGGCGCACGATCTCGCCGTCGGTTTCCAGCAGGAAGTTCAGCACGCCGTGGGTGGCGGGGTGGTGCGGGCCCATGTTCAGGCGCATCAGCCCGTCGGTCGTTTCCGCCTTGGGCAGGTGCTGGGGGATTTCGGCGTGGGTGACGGGGGTCACGTCGCTGCGGGACGTCGGGATGCCGTGGTAGGACGCGGGCCGCTCGTAGTCCTTGCGCAGCGGGTGGCCGACCCAGTCCACGGGCATCATCAGCCGGCGCAGGTTCGGGTGGCCGGTGAAGTTCACGCCCATCAGGTCGTACTGTTCGCGCTCGAACCAGTTGGCCGAGGCCCAGATGTCGGACACCGTGGCGATGTCGGCGGCGTCCCGGGGCACGCGGGCCTTCAGCACCAGCGTGTGGCGGTGGCGCATGGACAGCAGGTGCCAGACCACGTCGATGGCGTCCGGCGGACGGTCGACGGCCGTGATGACCCGCAGGCTGTCCATGTACAGGTCCGGATCGTCCCGCAGGAACCGGCACACCGCGTGGGCGCTATCGGCCCGGACGCGGACCGCCGGGTCCAGCAGGGTGTCCTCGACGACCTCGACGCCGTCCGGGAAGGCGGCGCCGATGCGCTGGGTGATCTCGGCGAAAGTCATGCGTTCCCCTTGATCTTCTTCATCCACCGCTCGCCGTGCATCAGGTCCTGCAGGCGGAGGATCGCCTCGTTCAAGGCCTCCGGGCGCGGCGGGCAGCCCGGCAGGTAGATGTCGACCGGGATGATGCTGTCCACGCCCGGGACGACCGAGTAGCCGCGCTGGAACAGGCCGCCGCAGTTGGCGCAGGAGCCCATCGCGATGACGTACCGGGGTTCGGCCATCTGGGCGTACAGCAGGCGCACGCGATCGGCCATCTTGTAGGTGATCGTGCCCGCCACGATCATCAGGTCCGACTGGCGCGGGCTGGTGCGCGGGACGGCGCCGAAGCGGTCCAGGTCCGTGCGCGGGCCGCCGGTCTGCATCAGCTCGATGCCGCAGCAGGCGGTGGCGAACAGCAGGTACCAGATCGACCCTTCCCGGAACCAGTTGATGAAGTTGTCGACGGTCGTGGTGACGATTTCGCCGGGCATGGAGCCCGGGGTGCAGGCAGGGACGGGGGCTTCCGTGCCCGGGTTATCGTTTGAATCAGTCATTTGGCCTCCGGGGCCTGCGGGGCGGGCGCGGCCTGCGCGTCGTCCTCGTCGCGCGGCAGCACGCCGATGTCCCGCACCCAGTCCAGGTCGCCGCGGCCCCACAGGAAGGCCATGGCGACGACGAGGATCAACAGGAACAGCAGGATTTCGATGACGGCCAGGCCGCCCTTGCCTTCGCTGATCCAGCGGCGCGCCACGACGGCAACGGGCCACGTCAGGGCGATTTCCACGTCGAAGACCAGGAACAGCAGGGCCAACTGGTAGAACCGCGGATTGAAGTTGAACCAGCCCGAACCGATGGGCTGTTCGCCGCATTCGTAGGTCTGGGACTTGATGGGATCGGGGTTGTTGGGGCGCACGAAGCGGCCCAGCACCAGCGCGATCCCGACGATGCCGAACGCGGCTGCCAGGAAGATGGCGACGACCGCGAAGTCGAACTGCATGGTGACCTCCACGCCGCCCGGAAGAACACGCCTCCCGCGGGCACGCGGACCTTATTCCTCCGG
>CAINDP010000176.1 GCA_903847405.1 uncultured Myxococcales bacterium
GCCGCCGTGGCCGCGGATCCGATCCTGTCGGCGAAGCTGCGCGAGTTGCTGGCGCAGGTCCGCCTGCAGGGCGATCGCGGGGATCTCGTGAAGGCGATGGACCTGATGGCCGGCGAGAAGTGGCTGGAGGCCGGCGCCCTTTTGGACCGCCTTCAGGCCGCAAGCCCGACGGACGCGCTGGCGCCCTATCTGCAGGGCAAGGTCGCCCTGGCGACTGACAAGTTGGACGAGTCCATGCGGCTGTTCGGCGTGGCCCTGGCGCGGGACCCCACGATGGTCTGCGCCACCTACTTCGAAGGCGTCGTCCTGGCGAAGAAAAAGGACCTCGTGAAGGCGCGGGCCACGTTCGAGGCCGTTCTGGGCCGGGAGGCCGAGCACCTGCCCGCGCGCCTGGGACTGGCCGACGTGGCGCTGGCGTCCGGCGACGTGGAGGGCGCGGCCCGGATGGCCGGCGAGGTCGTTGCAAAGGCCCAGCCCGGGGCCGACGGCGACGACCTGTTCGTGGCGCACACGTTGCTGGCCCGCGTGGAAAACCAGAAGGGCGCGAAGGACGGCCGGCTGCGCGAACTGCGGGCAGCCCTGGGAATCCGCCCCACCGAGGTTTCCGTGGCCGTCGAGGTCGCGAACCTGCTGCGTGCCGACGACAAGCCGGGCGACGCCCTGGCCGTCCTGGGACCGGCCCGGGAGGCCGGTCGCGATTCCGCGGAATTCCTGGCCGCCTATGCCCAGGCGGCGTTTGCCGACGACAAGGGGGAACTGGCCGAGGCGGCCGTTGCCGAGGGAATCCAGAAGCATCCCAAGATCGCCACGTTCCACGTCCTGCGCGGGCGGCACGAACTGGAACTACGCCGGCTGCGGTCGGCGGCGTCGTCGTTCGAGGCGGCCCTCGCTGTGGACCCGGGGACCGTGGACGCCTGGGTGTTGCTGGCCCACGGCCTGGCGTCCGAGGGCCGGATCGGGGAGGCGGTCGAGCGCCTGAAGGAAGGCCTGGGGAAGACCGGGCAGTCGGCCCGCTTGCTGGTGGAACTGGCGTCGCTGCAGAAGGAACAGCACGACCTCGTGAACGCCGAAACGACGTTGCGGGAGGCCGTGACGAAGGATCAGACCAACGGGACCGCGCAGCAGGAACTGGGCCTGATCGTCGCGGCCCAGGGGCGCATGGAAGAAGCCGCGAAGATCCTGGGCGACCTGGACGCCAAGCGTCAGTTGGACCGCGACGGCGTCCTGGGCCTGGCCCGGGCGCTGCTGGCCCTGCAGCAGCCGGCCAAGGCCCGGGAGGTCCTGCAGCGTGTCCACGACACCCAGGCCGACGACTGGGACGTGGCGGCCGAGCTGGGCCGCGCGATGATGGAAGCGGGCCAGGACGCCGAAGGCGAAACGGTCCTGCGCAAGGTCCTGCAGCAGCGGCCCTCCCACCACGTCTCGTTCTTCTACCTGGGGCAGTTGCTGGCGAAGCGGGGCAACAAGGAAGGGGCCATCGAGGCCTACGAGAGTTCGATCAAGGCGAACTCCCGGGACGTCCGTCCCCGCATCGAACTGGCGCGCCTGTTCCTGGAAGTCGGGGGCATGGAGTCGGTCCGCCAGGCGAAAACCCAGCTGGACGCGGTCCTGGCCGCCTACTCGCGCAACGAGGTCGTCGAGGAGGAACGGGACGCGGACGCCTACCTGATGCGCGGCCGCATCCTGTTCGGCGAACAGAAGTACAGCCTGGCCATGAAGGATTTCGAGGCCGCCCTGGCCCGGGCGCCGACCCGCGTCGACATCCTGGCGGGCTTCGCGAAAACGCTGTTCGAGGCGGCCCGCTACGAGGACGCCCGGCCGTACCTGCGCCAGATCCTGTCCCGGGATCCGCAGCATCCCGAGGCCAACTTCCTGACGGGCCGCATCCTGGTCCGCGAGGGCAAGACCCGCCAGGCCCGCGATTTCCTGGAGCGCGTCGTGCAGCGTGACGCCCGTTCGTTCCCGGAGGCCCACCGGATGCTGGGGATGATCTACCGCGACGAGGGGATGCAGAGCCTGGCCCGGTCGTCGTTCCAGACGTTCCTGCGCTATGCCGATCCCAAGTCCGCCGAGGCGGAGGAGATCCGGCAACTGCTGGCCCGCATGCGCTGATCCCGCCCTGGAGGCACGAACCCGCCGCTACGTCAGCACCGCCGTCCCCGGTCCCAGGATGCGCTCGATTTCGGTGACGATTTCGTCGCAGGGATTGACCAGCCACTGCATGCCGGCCCGCAGTTGCATTTCGCCCGCACCCGGAAGGCGCAGCCGGAATTCCAGGGGGCAGGGGCCCTTGTAGCGCCGGACCAGGTCCCGCAGGCTGTCGATGGTGGTCTCGCGGACCACCGACAGGTCCATCCGGACGACGACGGCCTTCGCCATGGCGCGCCGCGCCGCCTCCAGGCGCTCGATGGTCTGCACCATCAGCTTGACGCTCTGCTTTTCGCCGTCGATCTGCACGGTGCCCGTGACCAGCACGGGCTCCTCCAGATCGGTCAGCGATTCCAGTTGCGGGTAGGTCCGGCCGCCGACGAAGCACTCGCACTGCCCGGTGGCGTCCTCCAGCGTGAGGTACGCGAAGCGGTTGCCGCTGGCCTTGGCGATCTTGTCGTTCCGCGCCAGTACGATGCCGGCGACGCGGATCGTTTCGTGTTCGTCGAACGTCGGCATGTCGCCGATGGGCAGCACTTCCATGCGTTCCAGTCGGCCCGCGTAGCGGTCCAGCGGGTGGCCGCTGACGTAGTAGCCGATGGCCTCGCGCTCGAAGGCCAGGCGCTGCCGGTCGGGCCACTCGGGTACGTGGGGCGGGCCGGCCTCGACGGATTTCGACACGGGCAGCGCGTCGAACAGGCCGCCCTGGCCCGATTCCCGGTCGTCCCGGCGACGCTGGGCGGCCGACATCAGCGCATCCAGCCCGTCCACCAGGGACGCCCGCGTGTGCCCGAAACCGTCCATCGCGCCGCAGCGCGCCATCGTTTCGATCACCCGCTTGTTGGCCTTGCGGGTGTCCACGCGGGACAGGAAGTCCATCACGGATCGGAAGGATTCCTTCGACCGTGCTTCCAGGATGGCATCGACCGCGTTGTCGCCGATGCCCTTGACCGCGGTCAGGCCGAAGCGGATGGCGCCGCGCAGGCCCCCGGCGCCGTCGTCCACGTCCTCGACGGTGAAG
The DNA here is from genome assembly GCA_903847405.1 of uncultured Myxococcales bacterium. Classification (GTDB taxonomy): domain Bacteria; phylum Myxococcota_A; class UBA9042; order DTJE01; family DTJE01; genus CAIZWN01. The sequence goes on from CAINDP010000176.1 coordinate 3,170, forward strand.
TCCGAAAACGAGTGGTTCACGTCCGGAGGCAGCACGGGCACCGACATCTGCCGGGCCTCGTGGATGAACCGCATGACCTTGGCCTGGTCGCCCTTTTCGGCCGTCAGCACGGCGCACAGGAACTCGGTCGGGTAGTGGGCCTTCAGGTACGCCATCCGGTACGTCACGTAGGCGTACGCGGCGCTGTGGCTCTTGTTGAAGCCGTACTCGGCGAAGAACTCCATCTGGCGGAACACGTCCGCCGCCTTCTCGACGTCGATGCCGCGCTCGGCGCATCCCTTCAGGAACGGCTCGCGCTGCTCCTGCAGGGCCTTCATGTCCTTCTTGCCCATGGCGCGCCGGAGGATGTCCGCCTGCCCCAGGCTGAAGCCCGCCAGGCGCGAGGTGATCAGCATCACCTGCTCCTGGTAGAGGATGGTCCCGTAGGTGTCGCCCAGCAGGGGCCGCAGTTCCGGGATCGGGTACGAGGCCTCCTTTTCGCCGTGCTTGACCGCGATGAATTCCTTGTCCATCCCCGACCCCAGGGGGCCCGGACGGAACAGGGCGATGATGGCGATGATGTCTTCCAGGCGGTCGGGCCGCAGCCGGCGCACCAGGTCGGTGATGCCGCGCGTTTCCAACTGGAACACGCCCGCCGTCCCCCCCGAGCAGATCAGGTCGAAGGTCGGCTTGTCGTCCAGCGGGATGTCCTCGATGCGGAACTCCGGGTTCCCCCGGGCGCGGATGTTCTTGACTGCGTTGTTGGTCACGGTCAGGGCGGTCAGGCCCAGGAAGTCGAACTTGATCAGCCCGACGTAGTCCAGGTCCTTCATGTTGAACTGCGTCACCACGGAACCGTCGTCGGTGACGAAGAGGGGCGCGTATTCCTCGACCGGCCGGTCGGCGATGACGACGCCCGCGGCGTGCTTGCCCGGCTGGCGGGCCAGGCCCTCCAGGCGCACGGCGACGTCCCAGAGGGTCTGGTAGGTCGGGTTGCCCTTGATCAGTTCCTGCAGGCGCGGCTCCATCGCCCAGGCCTTCGTCAGCGTCATGTCCAGGGCGTCGGGGATCAGCTTGGCGATGGCGTCGCCTTCCTGGAAGGACAGGCCCAGCACCCGGGACCCGTCGCGGATGACGGCCTTGGCCTTCATGGCGTTGAACGTGATGATCTGGCAGACGCGCTCGCGGCCGTAGCGCTCGGTCACGTACTGGATGACCTGGTCCCGCTGCTCCATGCAGAAGTCGATGTCGAAGTCGGGCGGGCTGATGCGCTCGGCGTTCAGGAAGCGCTCGAAGAGCAGGTCGTAGCGGATCGGGTCGATGTCGGTGATCCCGGCGGCGAAGGCGACCAGCGAGCCGGCGCCCGAACCGCGGCCCGGGCCGACGGGGATGTCGTGGTCCCGGGCCCAGGCGATGAAATCGCGCACGACCAGGTAGTACGCGTCGAAGCCCAGCCGGATGATGACGTCCAGTTCCAGGTCCGCACGGGCGAGGTAGGCGGGCTCGTCGGGCGTCATGCCCAGGCGCCGGGCCTCGGCCAGCCGACGGGACACGCCCTCGGCCGTGATTTCGCGCAGGTAGTCGGGGACGTTCTTGCCGTCGGGGGGGACGAAGATCGGAAAATGGTGGGTCTTGGACGTCTTGAGGGCCGCGTCGTCGATCGATTCCGCGATGCGGACCGTGTTGGCCAGGGCCTCGGGCATGTGGGAAAAGGCCAGCGCCATCTCGTCGGGCGTGGCCAGGTGGAACGAGTCCAGGGGCAGGGTCTTGAGGGCCTCGGCGGTCAGGTTGCGCTTCATTTCGATCGCGACCAGCACTGCGTGGGCCGGCGCGTCGTCGCGCTTGAGGTAGTGCGCGTTCGCCGTGGCGACCAGGGGGACGCCCATTTCCCGGGACAGTTCGGCCAGCGTTCCGTTGACCCGCTCCTGCTCGGCCAGGCCGTTGTTCGCCACCTCGAGGTAGTAGCCGCCGGTCCCGAAGACCTCGGCGTGCCAGGCGATCGCCTCCCGCGCCGCGTCGATGTCGCCCCGCAGGACGGCCTGGGGGACCTCGCCGCCCAGGCAGGCCGACAGCGCGATCAGGCCCTTGGAATGCGCGGCCAGGGCGTCCCGGGTGATGGCGGCGGCGGCGTCGCCACGGTTCGGGTCGGTATAGGCGCGGGACAGCAGCGTCCGCAGGTTGGCGAAGCCCTCGGGGTTCCGGCACAGGACCACCAGGTGATGGCGCCTGCCGGAGTCGGGGTCCGCGACCACGATCTCGGAGCCGAAGATCGGCTTCAGATCGATGCCCGCCTTGGGGTTCCGGGCCGCCTTCAGGAACTGCAGCGCGCCGAAGGTGTTCATGTGGTCGGTCAGCGCGACGGCCTTCATGCCCTGGGCGGAAACCTGCTTGACGAGGTCGTCGATGCGGATCGTCGAGTCCAGGAGGCTGAACTGGGAATGCACGTGCAGGTGGACGAAATCCATCGAGTTCTCCAGAGTCGGCCGGACGCACGTACCACGGGTCCGATTCGGCCCGAAGCGTAGCAGCGGGGTGCGACGAAGGGAAGCGCTCCCCATCCCCTCGTAGACGTGGACGCAGACGTGGACGCCCTCCTCCCCGCCCCCCGCCACGGTCCGGCCAAACCCCTCCGCCACGAGGGGGCACGGGACCACGGAATCGCCCGCCGTTACTTGCCTTGCGCTTCACCTTGGGTTACATACATGCAGCGGGTTTTCGGTCTCCGGAAGGGGACGGCCCGCTCGCCCGCGCCTGCGTGCTCGGGCGGGGTATATTGAACAGGCTCAAGTTGCCCTTGCGTCGCATGCGCAGGCGATGGGTTTCCACCGGAAACTCGTGCCGGAGCCGCAGCCGACCCGGGGCAATTCAACCGAGGTGCGGATGGACGTCAACGAACTGCGTCGGCTGCTGGACGACGTGACAGCGGGCCGCCGGACGATCGAGGCGCTCGACCGGGTGGCGGGGGGGCTGTCGCGCGACGACCTGCGGGAAGCGCTGGACTGCGTGAACGAGCGCGCCGCGCTGGCCGACGAGGCTCACGACATCGCGTCCTGGACGCGCCTGACGGCGGACCTGCTGTACCGCTGGGCCCTGGCCTCCTCGGACGACCTCGCCGGGACGCTGGCCGCGGCCGCCGCCGACCTGTTTCGATCGGACCTCGTGGACATCGAGTCGGCCGAATCCGCCCGGGCCGCCGCGGCCGTGAAGTCGTTGAACCCCGTGGCGCTGGCGACCCTGTTCGACCAGGTCGGCGCCGAGCTTCCCGAGGAGCCGCGCATCCGCCTGATCCAGGCCCTGGCCGCCATCGGGGACGACACGGTGAAGGCCCGGTTCGCGGGATTGCTGCGGGAGGCCCTGGAGGCCCGGCAGCAGCGCCGCGCCCGCGAGGCGGCCCAGATGGGGCGCATGGCCCAGGCCCGCGAACTGATGTCCTCGGGCGGCTCCGGCGAGGACGTGATCAACCTGCTGGATCAGCACCTGGAAACCGCGCCGGGGGACCGGGAGGCCCTGGCCCTGGTGACCCGCGCCCTGGTGGACACCGGCCGTCCCAACGAGATCGAGTTCCGGTTCCGCCGGGGGCTGGACCTCCTGGAGCCGCATCAGCGCGCCGACGTGCTGGTGGACCTGGCGCGGGTGCACCACGACACCCTGCAGAACGACGTCGGGGCGCGGGCAGCGGCCGAGGAAGCGCTGGCGATCGATCGCGCCCACCCCGGGGCCCTGGACGTGTGGATGACGGCCATGAACGGCCTGGACCTGGGCACCGAGGCCCTGGCCGGCCTGGAAAAGCGTCGCAGCGAGGCCGCGGGCACTCCCGAGGAAGCCCGTCTGCTGCCGGTCCTGGCCCGGGCCTACCAGGCCGCACTGCGCCCCGACGACGCGGAACGCACCTGGCGGCGCCTGCGGGCCATCGACCCGCGCAACATCGCGGCCCTGCGGTTCTACGAGGACTACCACCGCGGCCGCGGGGACTTCCAGACGCTGTTCACGACGCTGCAGTTCCTGCTGTCGGTGGTCGAGGACCCGGCCGAGCGCATCGGCGTCAACCGCACGATGGCCGCCGTGGCCGAGGAGAACCTCAAGAACCCCGAGCGCGCCATCGAGGCGTGGAAGCGCGTGCTGGCCCTGGACTCGACGGACGGCCAGGCCGAGGCCGCGCTGGTGGACCTGTACGAGCGCACCCGCAAGTGGCATGCCCTGGTCGAATTCCACAACGACCGCCTGCGGCGCCTTCCCCCCGAGGCCATCGAGGAAAAGGCCGCGACGCTGTTCAAGATCATCGAAATCTACCAGGACCCGGACCGCCTGCCTTCGGCCGACAACGTCCTGGCGACCTACGCCCGCATCGTCGAGGTGTCGCCGACGCACAAGGAGGCCCTGGAAACGCTGGCCCGCGGCTACCAGGACCGCGAGCGGTGGCCCGATCTGCTGAAGGTGCTGCAGAAGAAGGTCTTCGTGACCGAGGACCCGACCGAACTGCTGGACCTGTTCCAGCAGATCGCGGAAATCGCCATCACGCGGATGTCGAACGAAACGCAGGCGATCCCGTTCCTGGAAAAGATCCTGGAACTGGACCCGGAAAACCTGGCCGTGGTCCAGCGACTGAAGTCGATCTACCAGCACAAGCACAACCAGGAAAAACTGTACTCGATGCACCTGCGCGAACTGGCGATGCTGACCGGCCCCGAGCGGGAGCAGGTGCTGATCGCGGCCGCGGCCATGGCCCGGGACCGGCTGCTGCGCTATGACGAGGCCCTGCGGCTGTACGAGGAACTGTACATCACGAACACGAACTCGCGGGAAGCCCGCGAGAACATGCACCAGTTGTACACGCGCCTGGAGCGGTGGCACGACTACGCCAGCTTCCTGTCGGAGGAGGTCGATCGGCCGATGCCGACCCGTCGGCGCATCGAACTGATGCACAAGTGGGGCGAGGTCCTGGCCGACAAGCTGGGCGACGAGGCCCGCGCGCGCCAGGTGTTCGAGCGCGTGCTGGAAATCGACGCCGCGGACGACATCGCGGCCCGGCGCCTGGAGCAGATCTACCTGGACCAGGAGGATCTGGGGGCCCTTCACCGGGTGTTCGCCGGCCGCCAGGACCTGCGGTCGTTCGTCGCGCTGCTGTCCCAGCGCGAATCCAAGGAAACGGACACCTCGCGCCGCGTGGCCCTGAACCTGGCCATGGCGAAGACCTGCGAGGAGGACCTGGGCGAAGTGCCGCGGGCCGCTCGCTACCTGGAAAAGGCCTTCTCGCTGGATCACGGCCTGGTGGACGTCGGGCGGCGGCTGTTGGCGACCTGCCAGCAGCAGGGCGACCTGGACCGCGTGGCGGCGATCCTGCGGGATCTGGCGCCCTCGGTGACCGACGCGGCCGAGCGCCTGGACCTGTTCGTGCGCCTGCACGACGTGCTGGCGAAGCTGAACGATCACGCCGGGGCGTTCCAGGCGGGCATGGACGCGACGCGGGTGGCGATGACGCTGGGCAGCGTCGAGCCGGTCCTGGACAAGGTGCGCGCCACGGCCCAGGCCGGCGGCCTCTGGATGGAGTTCGCGGGCCTGTTGCAGGAAGTCGCCGCGGCCGTGATGGACCCGGACTTCCGGCAGCGCCTTCTGCTGGAACTGGGGCAGGTCTTCAAGGGGCGGTTGCTGTTCCACGACGAGGCCCGGGACGTGCTGGAGCGGGTCCTGGACCTGGACCCCAGCAACCTGGAGGCCCTGGACCTCCTGGAAGACATCGCCCTGCAGCGCGAGGATTGGAGCGGCCTGGAAAGCGTCCTGCGGCGGCGGATCGACGTCGCGCGGAACGACGGCGAGGCCCGGGACATCCGCATGCGCCTGGGGCGGCTGTACGAAGACCTCATGGGGGACGACGCGGGCGCGGCCGAGTGCTACGTCCAGGTCGTCCACGCGGCCAGCGACGACCGCGAGGCCCTGGCCGGGCTGCACCGGACCTACGAGCATACCGACCGGTGGGTGGATCTGGCCGACGTGATCCGCATGGAAATCGCGGCCGCCTCCGGCGCGGACTGGGAGCGCATGCGCCTGCAGGCCGAACTGGCCCAGGTGTCGTGGGAGCACCTGGACGACATCGACGAGGCCGTGCGGCTGCTGGCTGCCGGCCTGGTTTCCGAGGCCCACGCCCCCGAGGCCCTGCGGCAGTTGCGCATCCTGTTCGATCGGCGCATCGCCCGGGACGCGGCGGCCAACCTGATGGCGCCGTACTACCGGAACGGCGGGCGCGTCGACGAACTGCTGGACCTGCTGCAGGCCCGCCTGGACGACGTCGGTCGGCCCGAGGCGGCCGGCGCCATCCTGATGGAAATGGCCGACATCCGCGAGCGGGCGAAGGGCGACGTCGAGGGGGCGTTCCCCCTGGTGGCGGCTGCGGTCCAGCGGTATCCGGCCGAGTCGTTCGTGGAGCGCCTGTGCGTTCTGGCGGATGCGACGGGACGGCATCGGGACGCGGCGATGGCCATCGGCCGGTGGGTCGGGATCGTGCCGGACGGCCACACGATCAGCGATTCGACGATCCCGGACCCGGCCCGGGAGGCGCGGTTCGCCCTGATCCTGGGGCGGCTGTACGCGCTGAAGCTGGACGAGCCGCGCCTGGCGATCAAGGCCCTCGAAAAGGCCCTGCCGTTCGAAGGCAGCGACGAGTCGCTGTTGCGGACCCTCCTGGACCTGTACACGCGCGTCGGGGATCGGGAAGCCGTGCTGCAGACCTTCGACCGGCTGGCCGACGTGGCCGCGTCCACGTCCGCCCGGCGCGAGGTGCTGCTGTCCCGGGCCCAGTATGCCCGGGAGCAGGGCCGGGACGACGAGGCCATCGATACGCTGTTCCAGGTGCTGGACCTGGAGGCCGGCGACGACGCGGCCGCGGACCTGGAAGTCCTGCTGGACAAGAACGCGCGCTGGACCGAACTGGTCCGCCTGCTGGAGCGCCGGGAAGGCTGGACTCCGGATCCGGCGGCACGGGCCGAACTGCTGCGACGCCTGGCCGCGGTGCAGGGCGGGCGCCTGGGACGCAACGATCGTGCGGCCGACCTGCTGCGCAGGGCTCTGATCGACGACCGGTCGCGCGAGGACCTGCGGGAGGCGGCCGAGGCGCTGGCCTTCCGGCAGGAGACTCCGGGTTGGCGCGAATGGGCGCCGCCGCTGCTGGCGGTCCTGGAAGAAACCTACAAGTCCGAGGGGGGGGCCCCCGATCGGCTGGCGAACGTGTACCGCGCCCGGGCCGACATCGCGGCGTCGCCGTGGGACCGGGTGACGGCACTGAACGAACTGGCGACGCTGGAACGGGATCGGGGCGACCTGGATGCGGCGTTCGCGGCCCGCGTGAAGGCGCTGGAAACGATGCCCGACGACGGTTCCCTGGCCGACGCCGTGGTCCAGATGGGCGAAGCCCTGGGCAAGCCGACGGCGGTGGTGGAGGCCCTGGAGTCGGTGGCGCCGACGGCCGGTGTCGAGGGGCGGGTCCGCCTGCTGCTGCGCGTGGCCAGGACGTGGCGCACGCGTCTGGAAGATCCGGCGCGGGCGATGGCGATCTACGACCAGTTGCTGGAACTGCAGCCCGGTTCCATGGACGTCCTGCGGGAAATGGACGCGCTGCTGCACGACCAGGGGCGGGAGGCCGAGCGCATCCCGCTGCTGTCCGAGATGGCGGTGGCGGCGCCCACGTTGGACGAGCGGCGCCAGACCCACCTGACGATCGGCGACCTGTGCCAGTCCACGGGGGATTTCGAGGGAGCCCTTCGGGCGTTCCGGTACGTGCTGGACCGTCGGCCCAGCGAGGAGACCCTGGACGCCTCGGCCCTGGACGCGGCCCAGCGCCTGCTGGTCCTGGCGGATACCCTGGGGCGGACCCGGGACGCCGTCGAACTGCACCTCCTGGTCGGTCGGACCGCCGCGGAGCGGCCGGTGTCGCGGGAGCATCTGCTGGCCGCGGCCCGAATCCTGCGGGACGCCCTGCGGGACCCGGTCGAAGCGGGGCGGATCTACGACGAGATGCTGGCGGCGGACCCCCTGGACGCCATGGCCCGGGACGAGGCCAAGGCCCTGGCCCGCGGCGCGAAGGACAAGGCGCGCCTGCTGGACCTGTTGAAGGACGAACTGGCGAGCGTCCGGGAGCCGGCGCTGCGCGTGTCCCCGCTGGTCGAGCTGGCGGACCTGTACCTGGAACTGGACGAGATCGGGCGCGTGGACGGCCTGGTCTGCCTGGAGGACGTGCTGGCGATCGACCCGGCGCATCCGGAGGCGCTGGCACGGCTGGAATCCCTGCTGTCCGACCGCGTGGCGGGCAGCGACGCGGCGCAACTGCTGGTGGCTGCGGCGGACCGGACCGGCAACCTGGAACTGGCGGCCAAGGCACTGCGCGTGCTGGCCGATCGCGAGGACGACCCGATCCGGCTGACCGCCCTGCGCCTGCGTCTGGCGACCTGCCTGCGTTCGCTGGGACGCGCCGCGGACGTGCGCAAGGTCCTTGAGGAGGCCTACGAAGAGGCTCCCGAGGACGAAGTCGTGTTCGCGGCCCTGTCGGACGTGCTGGAGGCCGAGGGCACCCTGGCGGATCTTGCCGGCATGTCGGCGTGCGCCGCCGCCGGTCTGGGGGATCTGCCGGCACGCCTGGCGGTGCGCCTGCGGGCCGCCGCCGTGATGCTGCGTGCCGGCGTGGCCGAGCCCGTGGTGCGGTTGCTGGAGGCGAACGTCGCCGAGCAGGAAACCCACCTGCCGACCCTCGAGATGCTGACGGCGACCTTCGAGTCCCTGCAGCGTCCCGACCAGGTCCTGGAGGCTCTGGACCGGACGGCGAACGCCCTGGTCGAACCCGAGGCGCGTCGCGAAGTGTGGCGTCGCTGCGCCCTGCTGGCCGAAGCGGAACTGGCGGATCCCGCCCGGGCCCGGAAGTTCTGGTGGAACGTCCTGCAGGACGAGCCCCTGGACGAGGAGGCCCTGGGTTGCCTCAGCCGGCTGCTGGACGCGGCCCGGGACCTGGAAGGCCAGATGCGCCTGGACCGGCACGAACTGACCGTGCGCAACGATCGGGGGCTGGCGGCGGATGGCGCCCGCGTGATGGAACTGCGGCGCCGGTTGGCGGTCCTGGCCCTGGATGCCGGCCATCCGGCCGACGCGGTGGCGGCGGCCCTGGACCTGCTGGCCTCGGGCACGACGGAAGCCGAGGATCTCGCCGTGGCCCGGCGGGTATACGCCGAGGCCGGTGCCCCGCCCGAACTGTTCGCGGCCCTTGCGGCGGGCTGCGAGCGGGCCGTGGATCAGGACGGCCTGCTGGACCTGTACCGGTACGCGGCGGGCATGGACGTGGCGCAGCCCCCGCGGGCCGAGGCCCTGCGGCTGGCCGTGGACCTGGAAGAAGCGCTGGGGCGTGACGAGGACCTGTTCGAGGACCTTTCGTCCCTGGTTGCCCTGGAGGCCACCGACGCGGTCCTGCGCAGCCGCATGGTATCGGTCGGCAAGCGCCTGGGGAAGCTGGAAGCCGTTCAGCAGGCCCTGATCGACGCCTTCGCCGTGCTGCAGGATCGACCGGAGGCGTACGACGTCGCGATGGCGATCGGCGGCCTGCTCCGGGACGACCTGGCCCGGGACGACGACGCGGCGGACTGGATCCGGCTGGCGTTCCTGCGAAAGCCCGGCGACGCCGTGGCCGTGGACGCCCTGTCGACCCTGTATGCCCGCCTGTCGCGGTTCGGGGACTTGGCGCTGCTGTTCGAAAACCTCGGGGACCTCGAGGCGGACGAATCCGAGCGCCTGGCCCTGTACTTCAAGGCCTACGACGTGGTGCGCTTCCGGGTGAAGGATCCGGAGGGCGCGGCGGAACTGTTGAAGAAGGTCCTGGACCAGGACCCGGGCAACCGGGGGGCGCTGGAGGGCCTGGAGTCCATCGCGCGCGAAACGGCCGACGCAGGGGCCCTGAGCCTGTGGCTGGCCCGTCGGGCCGAGGTGTCGGTGTCGCCGACCGAGCGGCGGTCCACGCTGCTGGAACTGGCCACCGTCCAGGAAGGTCCCTGCAACGACCCCGCGGCGGCCATCGGGACCCTGCAGGGCCTGGTCGAAACCGATCCGCAGTGCGAGGAGGCGTGGCTGCGCCTGGAAGGGCTGTACGTGTCCACCGGGCGCTGGGATGCCCTGGCGGAGCAGTACGAGCGGCAGGCCGAGATCGCCCCCAGCCGCGAGGAGAAGATCAGCGCGTTGAAGCGGGCGGCGGGCGTTCGGGAGAGTCGCCTGGAGGACGTGATCGCCGCGGCCGGCCTGCTGCGGCGGATCCTGGAAATCGACCCGGCGAACACCTATGCCTTCACCCGGCTGTGCGAACTGCTGGACCAGTCCGGCGACGCGGTGGGCCTGACGGAACTGTTGACGGCCCGGTTGGCCCACGCGGCAGGGTCCGCGGAACAGGTGGACCTGCATGCGCGCATCGGGGCGCTGTGGACGGCGCGCCTGGGCGACGATGCCCGGGCCGTCGAGCACTTCAAGGCGGCCCTGGCCATCGACCCCTTCCACGCGACGGCGCGGGAAGGTCTGGAAGCGTTGCTGGATTCGCCGGTCACGGCGATGGAAGCCGCCCTGATCCTCGAGGGCGTCTACGAGGGCGCGGACGAGCATGCGCGCCTGTGCGGCGTGCTGGAGCGCGAGATCGCGTTGATGGTCGGCAACGTCGAGCGCGAAGCCCTCCGGCTGCGCATCGCCGAGATTCGTTCGGATCGGCTGGGCGACGTGGCGGGCGCCATGGACACCCTGGCCGAGGTGCTGCTGGACAACCCGGGGCATCGCGAAGCCGCGTCGCGGCTGGAGGCCATGGCCGAGCGGATCGGCGCCTGGGATCGCCTGGCGACGCTGATGGGCGACGCCGCGGCGCGGGCCGAGTCCCCGGATGACCGGATGCGGTTGCGCCTTGCTGCGGCCGAAATCGCCGAGCGGCGCATGAACCAGCCTGCGCGGGCTGCCGAATTCTACGCGGCCTACGCGGAGGAGAACCCCGGCGACGACCTCGTCCTGGAGGAACTGGATCGCCTGTACCTGTCGCTGCGGCGGACCGAGGACCTCGTGCGGATCCTGCGGATGCGCATTTCGGCCGCGGGCGAGGCCGTCCCGGAAGAACTGCGCCTGCGGCTGGCGTCCCTGCTGTCCCAGGATGGTTCGGAGGTCGAGGGGGCGGTCGAGCAGTTGCGTCGCGTGCTGGTGGACAAGCCCGGCCACGCCGAGGCCATCCGCCAGTTGTCCACGCTGGCTTCGGACTCCCTGGCGGGACGCCAGGCTCTGGAGGTCCTGCGGGTCGCGTTCCGGGAGGCGTCGGACGACAAGGGCCTCCTGTGGGCCCTGCAGCGCCTGATCGATGCCGCCAGCGAGTCCTCGGACGTCGTGTCGCTGCATGACGAGGCGGCGGATGCCGCCCGCCGGGCCGGACTGCGTCCCGTGGAAGTGGAGCACCTGGGGCGGGCTCTGGGCCTGGTCCCCTCCGACGAGGGCGTCCTGGTGCGCCTGCTGAAGGCCTCGCGCGATGCGGGTCTGCAGGCCACCGCGTTCGGGTACCTGGTCCGGGCCGCCCAGGGGGCGTCGTGGCCGGAACTGGAAAAGTCGCTGCTGCTGCAGGCCGTTCGACTGGGTGGGCCGGCCGGCGTGCCGCCGTTCGAGATCGAGGCGGCCCTGCGCCGCGTCCTGGAAATCGACCCGGTGTGCAAGGAGGCCCTGGAGGCCCTGGACCGGATGTACGAGGAGGCCGGTCGGGCGAAGGATCTGACGGAGGTGCTGGATCAGCGCCTGCGGCTGGACCTGACGGTCGAGGATCGGGTGGGCGTGCTGGCGCGCCTGGCGCGCATCACGGAATCGGCGGGCGACCTGCATCGGGCCGCGTCGCTGCTGGAGGAGATCGCCGGCATCCAGGCCGAGCCCGTCGTGCTGAGGTCCCTGCGGCGCCTGACCCAGGCTCTGGACGACGTGCCGGCGCAGATCCGGGCGCTGGAACGCCTGGCCGAGGCCGGCGTCGAACTGGAGGAGCGGGCCGCCTGCCTGCTGGACGCCGCGTCGTTGTGGGAAAACCGCCTGCAGGAAAAGACGGCGGCGGTGGCCACCCTGGAAAAGGTGCGGGAGATCGATCCGCAGAACGTCGCGGCGCGCATGCGCCTGGAAAAACTGTACGACGATCTGGCCGAATGGGAGCCGCTGGTGCGGATGCTGACGGACGCCGCCGAGGCCGACGCCAGCGTGGCGGAGCGTCGCGGAGCGGCCATGAAGGCCGCGGCCATCACCGAAACCCACCTGGACAACCTGCCGGAAGCGGTGGCCCTGGTGAAGCGTGCGGCCGAAATCGATCCGGACGACGACGCGGTCCTGGACGAACTGATCCGGCTGTTCTACCGCAGCGAGGACTGGACGGGCCTGGTGGGCGTGCTGCGACGCAAGGCGACCCGGACCTCCCAGAAGACCGAGCAGGTGGCGCTGCTGGCCAAGGCGTGCGACGTGGCGGTCCACCGGCTGGGCGACCTGTCCCTGGGCGGCGGGCTGGCGCGACAGATCATGGCCATCGATCCCCAGCACCCCCGGGCGCTGCTGACGATGGCGCGCCTGATGGAGCAGCGCGAGCAGAACGAGGAGGCGGCGAACCTGTACCAGCGCCTCGCCGGCAGCACCTCGGACCCCGACGAGCGGGTGGAGGCCCTGGTGGGCCTGGGCCGGCTGCGGATGGCCCGCGGCGACCGCGGGGACGAGGTTCGGCGTGCGCTGCAGTCCGCGGTGAAACTGCGTCCGCAGAACGCCGAGGTCAACCGCTACCTGAAGCGCCTGTACCAGGAGTCCGGCGAGCACCACGCCCTGATCGAGGTGATGCTGCGGGAACTGAAGCAGGCGACCGAGGACACCGAGCGCGCGTCGATCTGCATGGACGTCGCGGAAATCTACCTGAAGGAAATGAACGACGGCGGGAAGTTCCTGCAGTGGGCGGAGGAAGCGCACCGGTTCCGCCGGGACGATCCCCGGGTCGTCGGAGGCATCGTCCGGTTCCACCTGCAGTCGGGCGAACCGCGCCGCGCCGTGCCGTACCTGGAGTGGCTGGTGAACTACCTGGAAGGCAAGCGTCGCCTGAAGGAACTGCCGCCCTACGCCCACGAGCTGGGCCGCATCCTGGAGTCGATGGGGCAGGAAGAAAAGGCGATCCAGTACTACCGCCTGGCCCACGAGCACGACGCCGGGAACGTCGGGAACGCCCTGGCCCTGGGGCGTCTGTACCTGGCCCGCGGCGACAATGAAAAGGCCCTCCGGGTCTACCAGCCGCTGATCCTTAGAATGGACGGCCTGGCCGGACCGGCCCGCATCGAGGTGCTGCTGTCCCTGGCCCGCGCCAACGTGGCGCAGGGTGACAAGCGGAAGGCCCGCCAGTTCGTCCTGCGGGTCCTGCAGGAGGAGCCCGAGAACGCCGAGGCCCAGTCGCTGCTGGCGAAGGGACTTTGAAGCCGGCCGGTTCGTCCACGTCGACGTCCACGTCCACGAGCACGTCCACGTCGAGGTCCACGAAGTCGGACGCGGACACGCCAGAAGACGTGCCCGGACCGTGAACAGGGTTGATTGGCCCTGACAGAAGTGCGATAACCCGCCCGTCCAGCCTTGGCGCTATGCGGGGGAGGGCGATCATGTTCGGCTGGTTCATCACGCGCATGTTGCCGATCGTTCCGATGCCGGTGGTGCGTGCGGTTTCACGGCGGTATGTCGCCGGCGAGGACCTGGACGCGGCCCTGGCCGTCGTGAAGGGGCTCAACACCGACGGCTACCGGGCGACGATGGACATCCTGGGCGAGGACGCTGTTGACGCGGCCCACGCCGATGCCACCATCGACGGGTACCGGAACGTGCTGGACCGCATCGCCGCGGACGGCCTGACGTCCAATGTCAGCATCAAGATGACGCACATGGGCATCCGCCTGGATCGGGCCGATGCCGAGGCGCGCCTGGCGCGGATCACGGACAAGGCGGCCCAGCACGGCAACTTCGTCCGGATCGACATGGAGGACTCGGGCCTGACCGACACGACCTTCGAGGTGTACCGCGCCGCCCGGGCCCGGTACCCGCGGGTCGGGACGGTGATCCAGGCCTACCTGCACCGCACGGTGGACGACGCCCGGGTCCTGGCCGCCGAGGGCGCGAACCTGCGCCTGTGCAAGGGCATCTACCGCGAGCCCGCGGCCATCGCGTACCAGGGCAAGGAGGAAATCCGGAAGTCCTACCTGGACACCGCGGAAATCCTCCTGTCGGCGCCGGGGACCTACACCGGCTTCGCGACCCACGACCGCGTGCTGCTGCAGCGCGTGCTGGAACTGACCCGGACGATGGACGTGCCCCGGGACCGCTTCGAATTCCAGGCCCTGCTGGGCGTGCCGGTGGACGACGTGATGGCCGATCTGGTATCGCAGGGCTACACGGTCCGCTGGTACGTACCGTACGGGGTTGAGTGGTACGCTTACAGCACCCGCCGCCTGAAGGAGAACCCCAAGATGGCCACCTACATCGTGCGGCACTGGTTCGGCCGATGACGACCGACTACCTCGTCCTGGGCAGCGGCATCGCGGGCCTGTCCTTCGCCCTGGAAGCGTCGCAGTTCGGTCACGTCGTCGTCGCAACCAAGCGCGAGGCCGAGGAATCGAACACGCGGTATGCCCAGGGCGGCATCGCGTCCGTGATGGGCAAGGACGATTCCTTCGAACTGCACATCGAGGACACGCTGCAGGCGGGCGCCGGCCTGTGCCATCGCGACATCGTGGACCTGTGCGTCCGTTCGGCCCCCGAGCGCATCCGATGGCTGGTCGACCTGGGCGTCGCGTTTTCGACGGTCGCCCGCGAGGAATCCGTCGAGTTCGATTTCGGGCGCGAGGGCGGCCATTCGCGGCGGCGCGTGCTGCACGTCGAGGACCTGACCGGCCGCGAGATCGAGCGGGTCCTGGTGGAGCGCTGCCGGGCGTCGTCGAACATCACGGTCCTGGAAGACACCCTGGGCATCGACCTGTTCCTGTCCGCGGATCCGGGCGGGCGTGCGCGGGTGGGCGGGGCCTTCGTCCTGAACCGCAACACGGGCGACGTGGTTTCGATCGCCGCCCGGGCCACGATCCTTGCGACGGGCGGCGCCGGCAAGGTGTACCTGTACACGTCGAACCCCGACGCGGCGACCGGTGACGGCGTCGCGATGGCGTACCGGGCGGGGGCGCGCGTCGCGAACATGGAGTTCTTCCAGTTCCACCCGACGTGCCTGTACCACCCCAAGGCCAAGTCCTTCCTGCTGTCCGAGGCCCTCCGGGGCGAAGGCGGCATCCTGCGGCGCCTGGACGGCCAGCGGTTCATGGAAGGCGTCCACCCGCTGAAGGAACTGGCCCCCCGGGACATCGTGGCCCGGGCGATCGACGCCGAGATGAAGAGCACCGGCGACGATCACGTGCTGCTGGACATGACGCACCTTCCCAGGGCGTTCCTGGAGCAGCGCTTCCCGCACCTGCTGGGCACCTGCCTGAAGTACGGCATCGACATGCGGCAGGAACCCGTGCCGGTGGTCCCGGCGGCCCACTACCAGTGCGGCGGCGTCCAGGTCGACGACCGGGGGCGCAGTTGCCTGCCCGGGCTGTACGCGATCGGCGAAGTGGCGTGCACGGGCCTGCACGGTGCGAATCGCCTGGCGTCGAACAGCCTGCTGGAAGGCCTGGTGTTCGCCCATCGTGCGGCCGAGGATTTGCGGGAGGCGAGGGCGAACCTGCCCCAGCCCGCCGAGGCGGCCCTGCCGGCGTGGATGGTCAACGGCGCCACGCCGTCGTCCCGGGCCGAAAGCGTCATGGTGTCCCAGGACTGGGACGAGATCCGCCGCCTGATGTGGAACTACGTGGGCATCGTGCGGTCGAACCGGCGCCTGATGGCGGCCCGTCGCCGCCTGGACCTGCTGCACGGCGAGGTCCACGAATACCTTCTGTCCACGCCCCTGACGCCCGACCTCGCGGAGCTGCGCAACCTGTGCCGCGTGGCGCGCCTGATCGTCGAAAGCAGCATCAAGCGCCAGGAGACCCGCGGCCTGCACGTGAACCTGGACTACCCCGGCACGGACGACGACCGGTTCCATTCGGACACGCTGCTGTGGGCCGGCGTCCGCAGCGAACTGGTGTTTTGACGCGGTTTCGCCCGCCTCGTGACGCACCTTTGACGCACGCTTTCGATGGAACTCAGTTCCGCTTGCCCTGATCGCGGTTGGCGAGGATCTGCTTGGCCTGGCGCGCCACGTAGCCCGGCACGTCCCGGCTGCCGGAAATCTGCTTGATGTCCTTGTTCGTCATCACGCGCAGGAAGTTGGTGGCGGTGTTCGGGGGGCACTTGGGGTTGCTGACCAGCGCCAGTTTGACGACGTAGTTCTTGGTCCAGTCGCGATCCGAGGCGATCAACCGGATGACTTCCTCGTTCATGTTCCGGCTCTTGGCGAACCCGGCGATCTCCTTGTCGGTCAGGCGCGGGCTCTTGAGGACCGACAGGTACACCATGCGTCGCGTGTCGCGAATCAACAGCGCACGCACGGACTCATCCCCCAGCAGGGCGGCCCGCACCCTCTGGGCGACGGACATCTTGGAGATCTTGGCCCACAGGGCGGCCGACTCGCGCTCGGTTTCCGGGGCCTTGTCCCCGTCGACCGCATCGGCGGCCGTTGCGGCCTCCTGAAGCACCGCGAAGAAGGTGTCCTCGTCCAACGCCTCGCCCGGCTCGCCGCCCGTCGCACCCGCGGCCGCGTCCTCGGCTGCTGCCGCGGCAAGCAACCGGGCCAGTTCCTCGTCGGGAGTGCCCTCCTGTTCGGCGTCGGTCAGGACCACGGGCTCGCCGGGATCCGCCGTCGGGGGAACGGGGGGGTGCTCGGGCGCCCCGGGGCTTGCGGCCTTGGCGCCGGCCGGAGTGACCTTGGCCACGGCGGCCGGCCCGAGGATCGACGCGACGATTTCCTGGTAGCCCGGGATGTGCGACAGGTCCACGCCCAGGCGGACGGCGTTTTCCAGGACCGTGCTGACGGTACCCATGCGGGTTTCGGCGTTGTAGTACAACGCCTCGACGATCATCGGGCAGCGCTGGTACCGCATCTGGTTGGCGGAGATCTGTTCCAGGACCGGGCCCCGACCCTTGGACGCGATCCAGGCGATCGTGACGTCGTCGGTGTTCCGGTTGGACGCGATCATGGGCCAGAGTTCGTCGTGCGTGCGCCCATGCTCGCGGGCCAGGTGGTCCAGGACGCCTGCGTGCGTCAGGCTGGGAAGGGCCGACTCCATGACGCCCCAGGGCAGGGACTCGATGGACTCCCGGGCCTGGTTCGCCACGGGCGCCGCCTTGTCGTTGGCGGCCAGGAAGCACAGGGCCAGCAGCAGTTCGTCGGGCGGCAGCGGCACGGCGGCGCGTGCCAGCATCAGCCGGCGCTCGATGGGAGCGTCGGGCGCAGCGGCTTGCTGGACGACGGGGGACAGGTCTGCGAGGTTGATGACGACCGGATCCAGGCGAAGCACGGTTCCCTCCCAAGGCACGGGGGTGGGCGAGAGCGGCCAGCCTTCAGGCGGGGAGGACTACTCCTCCTCCTCCTCGATCTTGGCCTCGGCGATCAGCTTGTCGGCCAGCATTTGCGGCAGTTCGTCATAGTGCGACAGTTCCTGCGTGAACGTGCCGCGGTCCGACGTCATCGAGCGAAGGTCCGACGCGTAGGTCAGCACTTCGGACATCGGGATCGTGGCCTTGACGACCTGGTTGCGCCCCTTGGCGTCGGTGCCGATGATGCGGCCGCGGCGGGACGAAACGTCGCCCATGATGTCGCCCAGGCACTCGTCGGGGATGACGATCGTCACGGTCATGACCGGTTCCAGGATGGTCGGGCGGCACTGCTTGAACGCCGCCTTGAAGCCCCGGGAACCTGCCATTTCGAACGAACGGGAGTCCGAATCGACGTCGTGGTACTTGCCGTCGACTAGCCGGACCCGGAAATCCACGACCGGGTAGCCGGCGACGACGCCCTTGTGCAGGCAGTCGCGGATGCCCTTTTCGACGGCGGGGATGAACTGGCGCGGGATGGACCCGCCGAAGATGGCGTCCTCGAACACGAAGCCGGTGCCGTGGGGCAGCGGTTCCATGTCGATGTAGCACACGCCGAACTGGCCGCGGCCGCCGGACTGCTTCTTGTGCTTGCCTTCGACGAACTTGACGCTGCCCTTGATGGTTTCGCGATAGGGGATGCGCGGCAGCTTCATTTCGACGTCGACGCCGAACTTCCGCTTCAGCTTGTCCACGGCGGTCTGGATGTGGCCCTGGCCCAGGCCGTGCAGCAGGAATTCCTTGGATTCCTCGTCGCGGTCCAGCGTCAGGCCCACGTCCTCTTCGACCAGTTTCTGGACGGCCGCCGACAGCTTGTCCTCGTCGCCCTGGCTGCGGGGCTTGACCGCGTAGGCGATGCAGGGGGCGGGCAGGGCCATGGTGACCAGTTCGCCCTGGCTGATGTCCGTGGCCAGGGTCTGGGCGGTGCGGGTTTCCTTCAGCTTGACGACCGCCACGAGGTCGCCGCAGACGGCCGTGGGGATGGTTTCCAACTTCTTGCCCAGCAGCTTGGCGATGCCGCCGAAGCGCTCGCGGGTGCCGGTGTTCACGTTGGCGAACCCGTCGGCCGGGACCATGCCGGAAATGACGCGGAAGATGGTGATCTTGCCGGTCTGGATGTCCACGGTGGTCTTGAAGACGTAGCCCAGGAAGGCGCCCGTCGGGGACACGACGACCGCTTCCTCGACGTCGCCCTTCTTCGTCTTGAAGTTCGTGCGCTCGAGGGGCGAGGGGCCGTAGCCGGTCACCAGGTCCAGCAGCAGATCGACGCCGGCGCCGGTGGCCGCGTTGGTCACCAGGACGGGAATGACGGCGCCGGACTTGAGGCCCTTGGCCAGGCAGACCTTGACGTCGTCGCCCGACAGCGCGCCGCCGTCGAGGTACTTCATCATCAGTTCGTCGTCCTGCTCGGCCACCTTTTCGACCAGCACTTCCCGGGCGGACGCGACGGCGTCGGACATGTCCGCGGGGACGGGGCCCTTCGCCCCGTTCGGGCCGGATGCGTAGGAGCGCGCTTCCTGGGCCATGAGGTCCACGACGCCGCTGAACGACGCTTCGGCGCCGATGGGCAGGGCGATCGGGATCACGGCGCTGCCGAAGGCGGCCTGTACCTGGGCCAGGACCTTGTTGAAATCGGACCGCTCGCGGTCGACCTTGGTGATCATGATCACGATCGGGAGGCCCGCCTCCTGGAGCATCTGGAAGGCCTTGTCCGTGCCCACCTGGACGCCGTCCACCGCGCTGACGACGATGACGCCCAGATCGGCCGCGGTGAGGGACATCACGGCCTCGGCCTGGAAGTTCGAGTCGCCGGGGTTGTCGACGATGTTGACCAGGTTCTTGCCCCACTCGGCCCAACCGACCGCCGTGGACATCGAGGACTTGCGCCGGATTTCCTCGCCGTCGAAATCGAAGTTCGAGTTGCCTTCGGACACGCTGCACAGCCGCGTGGTGGCCTTGCCCAGGAACGCCATTGCCTCGGCCACGGTCGTCTTTCCCGCACCCTGGTGTCCGTAGAGACCGACATTGCGAATCTGACCCGGTTCGTACGTTTTCATTCGTGCCTTCCCGTCAAATCCCGTGGTCGAAGGGTCTTCGAAACGGCCCCGTCCATCAGGATTGGGGTCGCTTCGGCCGAGGAGCATGGTTAATTGAATCGATACTGAAAGTCAACGGAGATGCGCGTCGCGGCGATGTGGGAGCAATTCCCTCCCCCATCGGTCATCCCTTGAGGCGTGCGAAGAACGAGCAATCCCCCGTCCAGGGGCACCCCGAGCAGGCGATCCGGAGGGATTCGCGGGACTCCATGTGGAGTGCGAGGAAGGAGGCGACGTCGGCGATCGCGACGGTCCCCAGGGCCGCGATCCCCAGCGCCGCCCG
The DNA here is from genome assembly GCA_903847405.1 of uncultured Myxococcales bacterium. Lineage (GTDB taxonomy): Bacteria > Myxococcota_A > UBA9042 > DTJE01 > DTJE01 > CAIZWN01. The sequence continues at coordinate 23,117 of CAINDP010000176.1, forward strand.
GAACGCGGCGTCATGCGCCCGGACGCGGGTTTCGGCTCCGGGTTCCCGGGCACAGACAGACCCCTGAAAATGCGGACAGGCCTCGCAGACGTCGTCCGCGCCGTCGGCCAGGACGACCGGCGCCGTAGGGTCGGCCCGCAACGCCCCTGCGATGGCCGCCAGCCTTGCGGTGAAGGGGCCGTCGTAGCCGTGCCCGGTGAATCCCTGGACGCAGCCCAGGTGATGGCCACGCAGGCGGACCGCCCCCGTCATCGACCCACCCCGGTGAGGAGGTACAGGGCGAAGGACGCCAGCCAGTGCTCGCCGCCATAGCCGCTGCCGATCATGTCGCGCAGGCCGGCCTGGCGATGCGTGGCGGCCATCGTGCGCCAGGCGGCGGAGTGGGGGTCGCCGGACGGCAGGACGGACGCGATGCCCTCGAGGGTCCAGGCCCGCTGGAAGTCCAGGCCGATCAGGTGGCCGATCCGCGGGTCCTCGCGGTCGCGGATCACGGGCGGGTCCAGGAGGGGGGCCGCGCCCGCGCCATCCGGATCCGGCAGGAAGTCGTCCAGCCAGGGCCGGTAGACCCCGTACGGCAGGATGCGGCGCATCAGGTCCGCCTCGGCCAGGCACGGCGACAGGAAGTCCTCGCCCGAGGGTTCGTAGGCCAGGGGGCACGCCCGGTCGGACAGGTAGAACCTGCGCGCCGCGGCGTCGATGGCGCCCTTCAGGGCGTCGTCGCCCGTGGCCGTCGCATAGTCCCAGGCATGGGCCAGGGCGAAGGCGGTGTTGGGGTGGACGCCTTCGCGAACCGGCACCGACAGGCGGCCCAGGTAGGTCACCAGCGCCCGCGCAAGGTCGCCGGCCAGCGGTTTCGTGGCCGCGGCCCACCGCCGCCCGTCCGGGTCGTCCCAGGTGGCCAGTTCGGCGGCCAGGCGCAGGTACCATGCCCAGCCGTAGGGGCGCTCGAAGGTCTTGTTGCGGGCCTCCTTGAAAAAGGCCTGCTCCCGGGCCAGCACGTCCGGACGGAGGTGGCGGTCCAGCGCGGCGCGGATGGCGGCCGCGCCCGGCACCTTGGGGAAGGTCTTCAGGATGCGCACCAGGGCCCAGTGCCCGTGGACGGCCGAGTGCCAGTCGAAGCACCCGTAGAACGCGGGGGTCAGGTCCTTCGGCGCCCGGAACTGCCCGGGGGTCTCGACGACGTGGCCGGGCTTGTTCGGGAAGGGACGGTCCAGGCACGACAGCGACAGGGCCGCCAGCGTCCCGGCGCCCGCCGCATCCAGTTCCCCGGTCGCGGTGATGTAGGAGGTCGCAGCGGCCGGGCCCCCGCGGGCCGCGATCGGGGCGAGGCCGATCCCCAGTGCGCACAGTGCGACCAGTCCTGCCGGATTCCTCGTTCGCTCGCGCGCCATGACGACCTCCTTCCCGGGCACCGGCAGTGTACCCGCGTCGCCCCGGGACCGCGATCCCCGGGGGCGCGGAACCTTGCGCGCCTTGACTCCACGCACATCAGTCCTATCATCCCGGGGCCCATCCGATGCGGGAGGAGCCCGTGGATCCCAGCCTGGTCCGGATCGAGCGCACCAGCGACCTGCCGGTGGACGGCGTCGTGCGCCTGTACCGCGACGGGGGGTGGTGGCACGAGGAGGACGACCCGTCCGCGATCCCCGCGCTGCTGGCCGGATCCTGGTGCGTGGCCGCGGCCTGGGCCGGCGACGAACTGGTGGGCATGGGACGGGTGATCAGCGACGGCATTTCGGACGCGTACATCCAGGACATCGTGGTCCGGGCCGACTGCCGGGGCCGGGGGATCGGGGGGCGCATCGTGGCGTTCCTGCGGGACGCCTGCACCGACAGCGGCATCCTGTGGGTCGGGCTGATCGCCGAGCCGGGTACGCAACCGTTCTACGGACGCCTGGGCTTCGGCGCGCTGGAGGGATACGTGCCGATGCTGCTGGGGCCGCGGGGAGTCGGAAAGGAGCCTGCATGAAACTTGGTGTTCCCGACGACGCGTTCCGCGCGTTCGGAATCGACGACTTCGATCACCTGGATGCCGCGTTCCGTCGCGCGGCCTACCGCCTGTGCGAATACTCGTACGCCACCCAGTTCTGCTGGCGTTCGTACAACGAGAGCCGGTGGGCGGCCCTGGACGACTGGATCCTGGTGCGTTACCGCGAGCACGGCCAGCACCGGTTCCTGTGCCCGATCGGGCCCGGGAATCCCGGCGACGTGATGCAGGCCTGCTTCGATCGGCTGGCGGCGCTGGGATCGGAACCGCGCGCGGACTTCGTGCCGGACGCCGTGCGGACCCGGCTGGCCGGCGACGACCGCTTCCGGTTCGATCCGGACCCGTCCAACGACGACTACGTGTACCTGCGGTCGGACCTGGCGAACATGGCCGGCAAGAAGTACGCCCGCAAGCGCAACCACGTGTCGCGGTTCCTGCGGAACCCGGCCTGGTCCTTCGATCGCGTGGACGCGGGGAACATGGCCGAGTGCCTGGTGTTCCTGGACGAATGGTGCCGGTCGCACGGCTGCGAGGAGGATCCGCGCCTGGACTACGAGGTCGAGGCGCTGCGGACCTGCCTGCTGAACATGGAACCGCTGCGGCAGACGGCGTACGTGCTGCGCGTGGGGCCGCGGATCGTGGGGCTGACGCTGGGCGAACTGCAGACGCAGGACACCTTCGTCGTGCACTACGAAAAGGCCTACACCGAGCAGGAAGGGGCCTACCAGATGCTGGCCCGGGAGTTCGCCCGGACCGTCCCGGAAACCGTGACGTTCATCGATCGCGAGCAGGACATGGGCGTCGAGGGGCTGCGCCAGTCCAAGCTGTCGTTCATCCCGGACCACTTCGAGCGCTGCTGGATTGCCCGGCCCCGCGATGCCGTCGTCACGGCTCCACCGGAGCCTCCGGGACCCGCTTTTCCGTGACCAGCACCAGCACCGACAGGCACACCAGGGCATAGCCGGCGATGGACCCCACCCCGGGCTCCTCGCCCCAGGCCAGCCAGGCCACCAGGCCGGCCAGGGCCGGCTCGACCAGCGTGAACACCGCCAGCCGTCCCGCGTCGATCCACCGCAGCGCATAGTTGAAGGACGTGTGCCCCAGCAGCGTCGGTACCAGGGCCATCAGCAGGAAGCACAGCCAGGTCCGGTCGGTGTAGCCGGTCGCGGGGACCTCCAGGACGGCCATCGCCAGGAACCCCACCACCGCCGCGATGCCGTACAGGAAGGTCACGTACACCCGGTTGTCCAGGGTGCGACGGACCCGCTTTCCCAGCAGCATGTAGGCGGTGAACATCACCGAGCAGAACAGCGCCAGGGCGTCGCCGGCGAGATTGGCCGGGGCCAGTTGGATGTCGGCGGCGCCCATCACCACCACGCCCGTCAGGCCCAGGGCGATCGACAGCGACAGCCGGGGCGAACCGCGCTCGCCGTAGAACAGGCGGCCGCCCAGGGCCGTCAGGACCGGGTTCACCGAAAAGAAGATGGAGGCGTTGGCGACGGTCGTGTACTGGACCGCGGCGATCCAGGTGATGAAGTGGAAGGACAGGGCGATGCCGGCAGCGCCCAGGCCGACCAGCCCGCGCACGTCCAGATCCCGCAGACGACCCAGGCGCGGGCCGGACAGAGGCAGCAGCAACGCGGTCGCGATCAGCAGGCGCCAGGCGGCGATGGCGACCGGGTGGGCGTCGCCGATGCGGATGATGTTCCCGGACTGGCTGGCGGCCAGGAGCCCCACGCACAGGAACGCGACGGCGGAGCGCGGGATCTTCATGACGCGGGATTGTACTACCTATCCGGATCGGGGGGCTCGGGCATCGCGGGGGGCGCAGGCGGGGGTGGGGGAAGACCCGCGACCGCCCGGAACTTCGTCGCCCGCTCCCGGTAGAACGTGCTGCCGGGTTCCAGGGCCAGGGCTTCGTCCTCGGCCTGGGCCGCTTCCGCCGTCCGTCCGGCCACGGACAGGGTTTCCGCCAGGGTGTCCAGGAGGCCTGCGTCCTTGCGCCCGGTCCATTCGGTCGCGGACTGGGCCAGGTCCAGGGCCCGGACCGGTTGGCGCAGGTCCGGGTGGGGGGTTGTCACGAAGAACCACGCGGCGTTGTTGTACAGGTGCGCCCGGGGACCCCGGGGCATGGCCTCGGCCTCCTTCAGCGCGACCAGGTAGGCTTCCTGCAGGTGCTCGGCCGCCTCCAGGCCGTCCTTCGCATCCTCCAGGGCCTTTTCGGCGTTCCGCACTTCCCGCATCGCCAGGCGCCAGGCGGGCACCTCCACGGACGTCAGCCGCTCCCCGAACCCCGCCCGCTCCATGCGGGCCGCGGCCGACCAGCGCGTCTTCCACAGGTGCCGGGACAGCATCACCCCGCCCGCCACCGCCAGCAGCGTCACGACGATCAGGCCCAGGACCCACCACTTGCGGCGGGAGGCCTTGCGCAGGGCAGCGGCATCGACCCGGAAGCGGTGGAAGAAGGGATCGTCGGCCGGGGGGCCGCCCTCGGTCCGCATGACCCAGCCTGCGTAGGGCGAGGGATCGAGGGAGCGTCCGTCCGGTTCGGTGCGCCGGTCCAGCCAGGGGCCCTCCCGGCGGGCCGTTTCGGATTCGGCGTCGGGTTCGGATGCGTCGGGCACCGGTGCGGTCGCGTCGCAGGCCGGGCACCGGACCGGCCGGTGGCGCCAGGACGCGGGGGCCGACAGGAGGTTCGCGCAGGCGCAGCGCCAGTGGATGCGATCGCTCATTCGCGATCCAGCGAGACCGCGGTCGTCAGGGTGGCGCCGGGGATCCTCACGGCGGGAATCGGGTGCCAGACCGGGATGCGGGATGCCGCGCGCACGGCGGGAGGCCATTCGGCATGGCCCGAGGCCCCCGAACCCGGCCCTCGAGCCGTCGCGTCGACCCGGATCGGGCGCGCGCCGGCGGGGACCAGTACGTGGATTTCGGGCAGCGCGCCGTCGGCGGGCCCTTCGGCGGAAGCAACGGCCTCGCCGCCTACCGCCGTGGAATCCGGCCACCGCACGACCAGGCGGACCGGCCCGGAGATGCGTCCCCGGACCAGCGCGCGGGCGTTGACGTCCAGCAGGGCGCCGCGCTGACGAACGACCAGGTCGACCGACAGGGGCGCCAGGGGGTTCGTGCGCCGGACATCCGGAAGGCGGACCCGAACTGCGGACGACAGCATGCCCATGCACAGCGGATCGCCGTCCCAGGGGAAGTGCAGGTCGCCGTCGCACAGGGCCTTCACGACCCCGATTTGCCGGGAATCGCCGCACGTGGCCGCGTCCAGAAAGTCGACCAGGTCCGCTCCGACGGCTTCCCGATCCCTGTCCACGAAGCGCGTGGACGAAATCGCCTTGAGGATCGCGTTGGTCGTCAGGCCTTCGCCCTGGGCGGACCCGCCGTCCCGCTCGTTCCACAGGCGCCACAGGGCCATCGTGACGTAGTTTTCGTCCAGGTTCTGGTTCATGCCGGCGGCTCGGTTGGGCAGGCCGATCGACTTGTCGTTCCAGCGCCCGCCCGTGTCGAAGTCGATCCAGAAGGTGTCGCCCCCCTGGATGTCCCAGTACACCGGTTGGGGGATCCCGAACCACCGGGTCGCGGTCATGGCGCCGAAGAAGGACGCCCATCCCTCGGACCAGGCAAAGGCCGCCGGCAGCAGTTCCGAGATGTAGTGGGGCCCGCCCGGGGAGTTGTCCCGGGAGTAGTTCCCGGCCACGTAGTGCCCGAATTCATGCAGCAGGACCGGGAAGCCCCAGGGACCGGGGCCTCCGGGCTCGTCGTCGATGAATATCGCCTGCCGGAGGGGCGGGCCGCCCAGGATCTGCGATGTCGTTCCGCTGCTGTAGCAGGCGCCGCAGATGCCGTAGGCCCCGGGGGCCCAAAGGATCCCCAGCCGGATCAGATTCTGATCGTCGCCGCTGAGCACCGAGTCCAGCACGCTGGCCTGCGCCCGCCGGTTCATCAGGAAGATGAACATGGCCCCCGAGCCGTCGCCTTCCTCGATGGTGATCGTGCCGGTGTCGCCGCCGCGGGGGACCGTCTTCGTCCACGTCCATGGCGGGAGGGACTCCTCCGGGTCGTAGAAGGGGTTGCGCCGCAGGACGCCCAGGAGGACGTCGTTGACGGGCGGTTCCGACCACAGGGTCGCGAAGACGAGTTGCTCGGTTCCCTGCAGGGGCCGGGACACCGGCACCGAAAACGAACCGTCGTCGCCCAGGATCACGCGGGCGCCCAGGACCTCGCCGGTGGCCGCGTCCGCGACGTAGGCCCAGACGTTCGTCGCCGGGAGGATCCGGAGGTCGCTGAGGTAGACGCCGCCGTCCCACCCGACCAGGCCCTCGCGGTACTCGTACTGCAGGCGGCCGGTGACCAGGCCCTCGGTGCCGCCGACGCACCGGCCCGACATGACGTCGCAGGACTTGTCGCCCGAGCAGGTGCCGCAGAACCCGTCACAGCCGTCCTGGCCGCAATCGCGATCGTAGCAATCGGGCGTGCAGGTCACCGGGGGGGGCGTTCCGCGGCCCAGTCCCTTGGCCTGGCAGGCGGCGAGGCAGCAGGCGGCCAGGGCTGCGATGACGGCTGCCGTTCGTGAACCTTGCGACACCACGCTGCTCCCTCGTATCGCCGTGCGGCGTAAGCGAGTGTGCCGACTGCGTTGGGCGGCGTCAACGTCGGGACGGGGGGATTCGTCCACGTCCACGTCGACGTCCACGTCCACGTGCAGGTCTCCCGATTGATCACATCTGAAATCCTCAAGAACCGCTGAGAACTGGCATCCGCGAACTGCTACAGCCTCGACGACACGTCGTGTTCTTGGCACTTTCTCGAAGAAGAGGAGA
>CAINDP010000177.1 GCA_903847405.1 uncultured Myxococcales bacterium
AGCACTCGGCGGCCACCTGAAACACAATGGCGACCCAGGCTGGGAAGTCATTGAGAACGGCCTCGAACGGCTGCTTCTCATCGAAGAAGGCTGGCTCGCGGCGACTGCTTCGAGAAGTGATCAATCGTGAGACGTGCAGGTCCACGTGCAAGTCTACGTCCACGTCTGCGTGGGGGAGGGTGACCGGGAGGAGGCGGGATGGGGTACACTTGCCGGCGTCCCGGGGGGAGGTTGCGCGGTTGGCGATGTCGAAAGGCGGCAGTCGGGTTCGGGTCCAGGCGTCGGTCGAACGGAAGCGCACGGGGGATGGCCCGCTGGTGGAAGCCACGCTGGGCCGGACCGTGGACGCCGAGGCCGGCGACGTCGCGGACGTGCTGGCGCCCCTGCGCCTGCCCGAGGTTGCCCGGGTCCTGCTGCGCGACATCGACGCCCGGCTGATCAAGGGCGGCCAGGTCCGCCTGGCGGTCGCCCTGGCGGCGGGAACCCACTCGGTTCCCCTGGCCGAGGGGCCCGGGTTCCAGATCGTCGTGGCGCCGAACACCCGGGCCGAGGTGCGGGCCGTCGTCGGCGACCCGCCCGGCGGCGCCTGGTCCGAGGGGCCGGTGATCCAGTCCGTGTCCGTGGACCTGGCCCCGGCCATCGTGTTGCCGAACGTGCTGCAGACGCTGGTGGACCTGCGCCACCTGTTCGAGGACCGGACCTTCGAAACCGCCCGGAAGGCCTGGGACGGCCCCTTCGGCCGATCGCTGCGCAAGGCGGGAACCGCGGCCCTGCGCGCCACCGGGATCGCCGACGCCCTGTGGGCCACCTTCGACAATGCCACCGGGCTGGCGCCCTTCCTGATGGAGCGGGCCCGTTCCCGCGTGGACTCCCTGGGGCGCGCATTCGCCGACGGCGCGCTGGAGCCCGGCGAGGTCCACCTGTCGAAGATGCGCGGCCGGCCGCGGTGGAACGCCTCGGACTGCCGCTGGGAACTGGAACTGGCCTTCTCCGGCCAGGTTCGCCTGCTGGACAAGGTGACCTGGCCCTTCGAGAACGTGGTCCTGCCGTCGACCATCCTTCCGATCCCCTTCGCCTCACTGGACGGGCTGCTGTCGGGCGAACCCCTGGCGACCGGCCTGCTGCACGCCGAGCGCATGGATCGGCGCGCCGTGATGAAGGCGTTGTGGGGCGCCCTGGCATCGGCCGAAGGCGAGATCGAAGGGGAGGGCACCCCGCCCGTGCTGGGCCTCAAGACCATGCTGGTGGATCGGACCGACGTCGTGCTGCGGGGGGCGCTGCCCGAAACCTGCCGCATCCAGGCGTGCTTCGTGGCCCGACGCGAGGAGAATCGGCTGATCGTCGACGTGCCCGAGGCGATCGCCGGCTTCCCCGGGGGGGACGTCAAGGCCCGGTGCGCCCTGTCCCTGGACCTGGACTTCGACGCTCCCGGCGGCGGCCTGCCGGAGGTGCCCTCGGGCTCCCTGCGCGTGGACGCGATCCCCGGTTCGTCGCTGCCGTGGTTCGAAGGCCGTTCGCGGTCCTCCCATCCCCTGGCCCTGGGCTCGTCGGCCGTGCGGCTGCGCGTCGAGGACGTGCGTCCCACCGGCGGCATGGAAATCGACTGGAGCAACGGCGGCGTCGAGGTCCACCTGCGGCCCGAGGGCATCGCCTTCGAGGCCCGCGTGTCGATGCCCCGGCAGGACGCGGTCCGCCTGGGGGACGCCGGCCTGGGCCTGGAACTGCGCGACGGCACCATCACGGCCCGCCTGAAACCCTTCCGCGACGGCCTGTGGCGCGCCTCGGTGCGCGGCGGGTGCGTGGTGGAACAGCGCGGGCGCCTGGACATCACGACCTTCCCCGAACTGCACATCGAGGATCCCGTGCTGCAGGAGGTCATCGAGGCGGCGGTCCGGTTCGACCTGTCGTCGCGCATGCAGATTCCGCGTCCGGGCGCGCCCGAGTTCCGCATGACGCCCAAGGGACGGCTGGACGTCGTGCTGCGGAAGGCGGCCGTCACGCTGGACGGGCGGCACCTGGAACTGCCCGAGGGCACGACGCTGTCGGCCGCGTGGCGGGAAGGCGAAATCTCGTCCGAGGGCCTGGGCGCGTTCGCGGTGGACCTGGGCTGGGACCTGCTGGACCGTCCGATCCGCGTGGCCGCCGACGACGGCCGGCAGGTGCTGCTGCGATCCGACCCGCTGATGCGGGGGGGGCTGACCGTCCACGTCACCCCCGGCGGCCGCCTGGCGGTCAACACCGAGGGCGGATCCGGCATCGGCGCCGGCTGGATGACCACCCTGGTCGGCGGCGGCAGTTCGGGGTCCCTGAAGGAACTGCTGTGGTCCGGCGAGGCTCTGGACCTGCTGTCGCAGGTGCTGGAACTGTTCGACCCCGACCTGGCCCGCCTGGTCGTGAAGGCCCGGGATGCCGTCCGTTCGGGCCGCACCTACCTGGACGAGGAGGGCGTCAAGACCGTCGGCGACGCCATTCCCCGCCCCCGGATCGCCCGCCTGCTGTCGCGCGTGCTGTCCGGCGGGACGTCCTTCGCCCCCCGCCTGGAGCCCCTGGTGCAGGATGTCACCGAGGGGCGCGGGATCAGCCTGCGCAAGGCCAAGGCCTTGATCGCGGAGGCCATGCCGGACCTGGACGCCGACTACGAGGTGGACCGGATCCTGCGCTGGGTGGACCTGGTCACGCGCCCGGGGCCGCTGAATTCCCGAACGGCCCCCCGGGAGGAGCCTCCCATCGACATGGATCCCCGTTTCGCGGACGCGATCCGGGACCTGCCGTCCGCGGCGGACATCTACGCCGCTGCGGACCGTGTGCGCACGCCCGAGGCGGTCCAGATCCGCATCACCGACCTGGCGCCCGAACTGACCCTGGCGCAACTGGACTGGATCCTGGCCCGGGCCCCCGGACGGTGGGGGCCGTCCCGCATCCGGCGCCTGCGGCACGTCCGCGCGGCCAAGCGTGCCGTGGCGCGCATCGACGCGGAAGCGAGCCCCCTGGCGGCCGCGGCCCAGTCGGCGACCATCGCGGGGTTCCTGGGCGAAATCGTGGGGCCCCTGGCGGGCCTGGACGACCCGGCGTCGGGCTGGCCTTCGCCCTGCGCCCTGGGCCCGGTGGACGTGGCCGTCCTGCTGCAGGTCGGCCTGTCGGACCAGGCCCTGGGCCTGCAGTCCCAGGTGAACAACCGCCTGCTGCTGGAACTGGTGCGCGCGCGCCCCGGGGACTTCCTGCGGGCGGTCCTGATCGAAATGAGCCAGCAGGTGCCGCGCATCCTGGCCGGCGTCCTGATGGCGTTCCTGAACCAGGATCAGCAGCGCATGAAGGAGCCCCTGGACCTTCCCACGCTGGTCCAGGACAAACTGGGCCTGAAGGTGCCCCGACTGGCGGACTACATGGCCGGCGGCCGGCACGTGCGGGACTCGTACTACGAGGCGCTGTCCCGCCTGGCCGACGCCATCATGGACCAGGCGGGACCGTACCTGGCCCGCCGGACCCACCTGCGGGAGGTCCACCACGGGGTGCCGTCGCCGCTGCGCATCCCGGCCGGTCTGCCCAAGACCCTGGAGGCGGACGCCCGGGCCGCCGTGGCCGCGGCCGACCGCCTGGGGCGGCGCCTGCGCTTCGACGGGCGGGACAAGGACGCCGCCCTGGACGACGCCCGCCGGGCCTACCGCGAATCGTTCGATGCCTGCGCCGCGTTCCTGGGCGAGGTGCCCACGGGCTTCCTGCGTCCCTGGATGCGGGACACCTGGCGCCGCAACGAGGAGGCCCTGAAGGTCCTGTCGGTGGTCGGCAACGTCCACGAGGACGTGGACGACGTGCGGCACTGGCTGGAGGTGACGTCCGGCGCCGCGATCCCCACCGACGACGGGGCGCTGCTGGACCGGGTCATCGACACGCTTTACGCATTCCCCGAGGACCGGGCCGTCCTGAAGGCCGATCCCCTGGTCCGCCTGATGATCGAACCGGCGCCGGGCCGCTATGACTTCACCGCGGTCAGCGCCATGGGCGTGGTCACCGACGGCGCCGAGGGCCGCGAACTGCACGCCGCATACGACCGCCTGCTGCAGCGCCGGGGCGTGCGCGTCGTGCGGGCGAACACCGGCCTGTTCCGCAGCCTGGAACACAACGCGTCGGCGATCCTGCGGTCGATCACGTCCGTCGAGGGGCCCTGGGGCTGGATCGGGTACTCCCAGGGGTGCGCCAACGGCCTGCTGGCCGAATCCTTCCTGCGGGGCGGCACCCCCGAGCAGCAGGGCATCCTGGACCGCTTCGTGGGCCGCAACCTGCTGTTTTCGGCGGCCAACGGCTCGGTCCACGGCACGGCGGGCACCGACAAGATGCTGCAGGCCATGATCGAAGGCGAGCGCTTCCTGAAGGCCTACCAGGCCCGGTACTCGCGGCAACTGGTGGACCTGTTCCTGCGCGCCCTGCAGGTCGTGCTGGATTCGCGGCAGTTCGTGGACACGCTGAACGGCGCCCACTCCCTGACCATCGAACGGGCCATCGCGCTGCACCGGGACGGCCAGTTCGTTCCCTGGGTGCCCACGTCCACAACGCGCGGCGTCGTGTCGCGCGACCGCCTGCCCGAGGCGCTGGAGTGGCTGTACTTCATGCACGAGCACCAGAGCCCCGGCGTCCGCCACGACAGCCAGGTCCCCGTGGACGAGGCCCTGGGCCGCGCGACGCGGATCACCAACGAGCGGACGGTGGCCTTCGCCCGGTGCGACATCGGGTCCTTCGTCCAGTCCACGCACCACTGGTCGCCGCTGACGGTCGAAATCGAGGCCGTGACCACCGAACGCGACCGCGCCCTGGCCGTGTACGAAGGCCCGAAGGATCGCCACGTCTTCCCGTGGGTGGAAACGCTGGCGCGCTTCGGTCGGATTCGCAGGGTCGAAGGGTAGGGGGCCGCGCGGGGGGGCCTACATCGTCAGCCCGTGCTGCCCGTGGGGCAGTTCGTACAGGCGGCGGTGGATCCGGTCGAAGTAGTCCGGCAGGTAGGTCCCGCGCATCCGGATCGGCAGTTCGTCGAACGACGTGCACGGCGACAGCGCGAAGGCGAACAGCCAGTTCATCAGGGCCTCGACGTTCGTCGCCAGGCGGCCCTTGTAGACCTGGTTTTCCCGCTGGTCCAGCACGTGCGCCTCGTGCATGCTGCGGCCGATTTCCGACTCCAGCAACTGCTCGTAGTCGATCAGCAGGACCTCGAACCGCACGTGGCCCTCGGCGCCGTCCACGAAGCGCAGGTATTCCGCCTCCAGCGTGGCCTGGTCGGGCGCCACGCCGCGGGAAATCAGCCGGTCGGCGTGCTCGCCCGTGGGCACGGCACGGCGCAGGCGGTCCAGCGGCAGGCGGTAGGCCAGGACCATGTTGCGGCCGACGAAATCGCCGGAAAAGCGCTTTTCGTCCACGACGGACAGGTCGGGCCGGTCCCCCAGCCAGGCGTCGAAGCGCTCGGCCAGGTCCGCGTCGGCCAGCACCCGGATCCCCACGACGTCGTCGATGTGGAAGTGGGGCATGGCCGCGACGAACAGGTGCTCCCGGATGGACTTCAGGACCCGGCGCTCGGCGTGGGTGAATTCCGCCGCCATTTCTTCCACGGGGGTGATCAACTGGTCCTTGGGGATGCCCAGGCGCCGGGCACGTTCCGACGCCAGTTCGTCGGCGCGCTGGCGGATCTGGTCGTACATGTAGTCGACCAGCCGCCGGGCCGACTTTTCCGCGATGCGCCGCACGCGCTTGATGCGCCGGGAGCCCCCGTACCGGGGCGGGTCGTCGGTGGTGAAGATCATCCCGTCGTACGGCGTTTCCCGGTAGAAGTCCTCGGGGAACTGGGCATACCGCGTCAGGAGTTCATCGACGCGGCGGTTGTGGACGGGCGGGTTCGCGACGATCAGGTCCTTCAGCGCGCTCTTGCAGGTGGCCGGGGAGCAGGCCAGCTCCACCCCGTGCAGCGCCTGGAACAGTTCGGTCGCGAAGGCGTCGGACCAGGTGCGGGCGGCGTAGGCGTTCAGGTTGACGATCACCTTCAGGCGCCGGGCGTCAGCCGCCGTGAAACGGTCCTCGAGGGCCCGCCCCAACAGGTCGTCCAACTCGTCCCGATGCAGGAACGATCCCAGCAGGATCACGTTCTTGCCCCCCTGAAAACCACCACTCGCGCGGCGCGGAACGTTACTCTTGTTGGGGGCTTGCGTCAAGCGACGCCGCTTCCGAAGCCCCTTCGGACGCGTGGGGCCGCGCCCTGGAACGGGTGCGGCCCAGCGCAATCTTGCCATCGTCGGTCGTTCGGCTAGGATTGTCGGGCGCCCCGGGCGCCAGGAGGAAAGAACCATGTCGAATCGCGTCATCAATTTCTATGCAGGCCCGGCCGGCCTGCCGTTGCCCGCCCTGGAACGTGCCCGCGACGAGATGCTGGACTTCGCCGGCACCGGCATGTCCGTGATGGAAATCTCGCATCGCAGCAAGGAATACGAGGCCGTCCACAACGAGGCCATCGCGCTGGTCCGGGAACTGCTGAACGTCCCCGCCAACTACAAGGTCCTGTTCCTGCAGGGCGGCGGGAACCTGCAGTTCTGCATGCTGCCCATGAACCTGCTGTGGGGCGGGCGCAAGGCGGACTACGTCGTGACGGGTTCCTGGGCCAAGAAGGCCTACAAGGAAGCCCAGATCGTGAACAAGGAAGCCGTGCGCTGCATCGCGTCCACGGAAGGCGAGGGCTTCCGGCGCCTGCCGACCGCCGCCGAGATGGTCGTGAACCCGGACTCCACGTACGTCCACTTCACCAGCAACAACACCATCTATGGCACGCAGTTCAAGGACTTCCCCCAGGCCGGCAACGTGCCGCTGGCGTGCGACATGTCGTCCGACTTCCTGTGGCGCCCCTTCGACGTGACCCCCTTCGGGTTCATCTATGCCGGCGCCCAGAAGAACCTGGGGCCGTCGGGCCTGGTCGTGACGCTGATCCGGGACGACCTGCTTTCGCAGTGCAACCCGGCGCTGCCGACCATGCTGAAGTACGGCACGCACGCCGACGCCAACAGCCTGTTCAACACGCCGCCGACGTGGTCCATCTACGTCCTGCGCAACGTGCTGGCCTACAACAAGTCCATCGGCGGCCTGAAGGTGATCGAGGCGTCGAACCTGCGGAAGGGCGAGTTGCTGTACGGCTGCATCGATCGCCACGCGGGCTTCTACAAGCCCTATGTCACGGTGGCCGCGGACCGGTCCCTGATGAACGTCGACTTCGCGCTGCCGTCCGCAGAACTGGACGACAAGTTCGTCAAGGAAGCCAAGGCCGCCGGCATGGTGGGCCTGAAGGGCTACCGCGACCTGGGCGGCATCCGCGCGTCCACGTACAACGCGGTCACGGTGGACCAGGTCCAGGTGCTGGTGGACTTCATGGAGGAGTTCGTCCGCAAGAACGGGTGACGGCCCGTCCCGGGACGCTCCCCGCTCTGGACACTCCCCGTCGCGCCATGACACAATGCGTCAGACCTTGATCATCCCTTCGTGGAGGCAGAGTTCATGGCGGATCCGAAGACGTTCGAAGAGGCGATGCTGCTGCTGAAGACCCTGCCCGAGCAGGGGCCCGACGTGCTGTTGAAGATGTACGGCCTGTACAAGCAGGCGACCCTGGGCGACGTGACGGGCAAGCGCCCGGGCATGCTGGATTTCCGGGGCCAGGCCAAGTACGACGCGTGGGCCGAGTTCAAGGGCCAGACGACGGATCAGGCGAAGGCCGCGTACGTCGCGTATGTCGAGGAACTGGTGAAGGCGAACAGTTGACGTTTGCGTCCACGTTCCCCTGCACGGCCGCGATCACGTTCACCGGGAGGTTGGAATGCGCCGCCTCGTGCACGTCGTGCTGATCCTGGCCCTCGGGCTGCCCGCCGGAACCGCCGTCGCCCAGGCCCCTTCGGAAGAGGAAAAGGCGTCGCAGTCCCTGTACAAGAAGGGGAAGACGAAGTTCGACGCGGGGGACTGGATCGCCGCCGAGGACCTGTTCACGAAGTCCCTGGCCGTGTTCGCGAACCCCTATGCGCGGCTGTACCGGGCCGCCAGCCTGGCGCACCTGGCCCGCTGCGACGAATCCCGCGGCGAACTGGCGCGCTTTTCGCCCGACCAGGTGGCCGCGAAGGCCCGGGACAAGGCCCGGATGATGGTCGATCAGGTGAAGGCGATGTGCGCGCCCGCGCCAGCGCCGGCGAAAGCGGTGGCGCCCGCGGTGGTCGAGGCCCCGGTGGCGCAGGTTCCCACGAATGTCCCCCCCGCGACCGCTGCCGTCGAGCCGTCCGCTGCCGTGGTGGTCGAACCGCCGCCCCCGGTCCCCGAAAGGGGGAAGGGCAGGGCCGGCGGCGGCAAAGGTCCACTCCTGGTGTCCCCCGACGGCACCGGGGACTTCGTCCGCCTGGAAGACGCCGTGGCCAAGGCGAAACCCGGCGCGCTGATCCGCCTGGCCCCGGGTTTGCACCGTCTGTCGAAGCCCCTGGACATCACCACCGCGGTCCGGATCGTTGGGGACGGGAAGTCCGCGGTCATCGTCGGCGACGGCGAGGGACACGTGCTGCGTTTCGTCGGCAAGGGTCCCTTCGAGCTGCACGACCTGTCCGTCGAGCACCAGGGCGGTCGCTGGGCCCGCGTGATCGTCGTCGAGGACGGCGACGTGGACTTCCGGGGCATCCGCGTTTCGGGCGGCGTGCGCGACGCGGCGGCCCGGCGGGGGGGCGAAGGCCTGCTGCTGCTGGGCAACGCCGCCGGGACGATCACCGGCAGCGAGTTCACCGGCAACGCGCTGCACGGCGTGAAGCTGGCCGGCCGGGCCCATCCCCTGCTGGACGGCAACGGCGCCCGGTCGAACGGCAAGGGCGGCATCGTCTGGTTCGAGGACGCGTCCGGCACGGCCCGCGCAAACACCTGCACGGCCAACGGCCAGTACGGCATGGCGGTCGTGGATCGGGCCGCCCCGAAACTGGTCGCGAACGTCTGCGTGGACAACCTGCGCGGCGGGCTGTACCTGGAATCCGGGCGCCTCGACGGCCTGGAAGACAACCGGTGCCCGATGTACCATCCCAAGTGACTGCCGTGGGTCACCGCCCGGAACGATGGCGACCTCGAACGAATCGCCCGATGACAACCGCTGACATTCCCCGAAAACCCTGAGGGGCCCGGCGGTGGGGCCGGCTCCGCGACAGGCGCCCCCCCGCCCACCGGAGTGGCTCGGGGCCTCCACCGGGGCCGAAGCTACCGCGCCGCTGTCGGGCCGTGCTGCTGTCGACCGGTCGGCAAGCCCTGGGGGCCCGCATCGGCGCGGCTTCACGCTTCGGCCCCGGTTCCGTGCCCTCGAGCCAACTTCCGGTGGGAGCCAGGTTGCTCCGCCGGCCCCCCCGCCGGACCCACGGGACTCCCCTGAAGTGGCGCAGCACAAAGCGTCAGGATGGGTCTTGTCGAGGGAGAAGCGGCCTGGGCGGAGTGCTTCCGACCCAGGCGGTGGGTTACGTGAAATCTGAGGGCGTCCCCTCCACCCGCGTCGGGCATACCCCGCCTTGCCGGTGTCCCGTCGGATACCCATCCCTCGGAAACGGACCTGGGGGAGACATTCCATGAGAACCCTGAACATCGCCGCGGGCGTCGCGATCCTGCTGGCCACCGTCGCGGCCGACGCGCGCATCCGGACGGAAGCCCGCGAATACAAGGACGGGAATACGGTGTTGGAAGGTGTGCTGGCCTATGACGACGCACAATCCGGACGGCGGCCCGGGATCGTGGTCGTCCACGACTGGAGCGGCCTGGGCCCCGACGTGAAGGGGCGCATCGAAATGCTGGCGAAACTGGGCTATGTGGCGTTCGCCGCCGACATCTACGGGAAGGGTGTGGTCCCGAAAAATGCGGGGGAATCGGCGAAACTGGCAGGGGAATTCAAGGCCGACCGGCCGATGCTGCGTCGGCGCGCACAGGCGGCGCTGGATGTCCTGCTGGCCGACCCGCACGTGGACCCGAAACGCGTCGCGGCGATGGGCTACTGCTTCGGCGGCGGCACCGCGCTGGAACTGGCTCGCAGCGGCGCACCTCTGCGGGCGGTTGTCAGCTTCCACGGGTTCCTGGACACGCCGGATCCGGCCGACGCCAAGGCAATCCGGGCGAAGGTCCTGGTGCTGCACGGCGCCGACGACCCGTTCGTCCCGCCGGCGCAGGTGGCCGCCTTCGAGGACGAAATGCGCAAGGCGGCCGTGGACTGGCAACTGGTGAAGTACGGCGGGGCGGTCCACGCCTTCACGATCCAGGGCGCCGGTTCCGATCCGTCCAAGGGGGTGGCGTACAACCCCGAAGCGGATCGGCGATCGTGGGAGGAAATGAAGACGTTCCTGGCGGCGACGCTGAAGTGAGATTCTTTCGGGCTGGACGTCGTCGATGCCCGAACGATGGAAACGGTGAAAACGGTGCGCGACTCGTGGTCGGGGCACTACAGCGTGGTGGTCGAAGGCAACGGCAATCGCCTGGTCAGCATCAACCACTGGGTCGATGCGCCGGAAATCCAGGTCTACGACGGGGATCTGGAACTGCTGCGGACACTCCCTCTGTCGATGGTCAGCCGGGCGGTCGGCGCCGATTTCCGCCGGAACGTCGTGGCGGGCGGGGAGCAGTTGACGGCGCGATGCGCGACTCCTACTCTTGACGCCGCCTCCGGCATTGGAAACTGATGAAGCGCTGGCTGGGTTGGATCGCGGTCGCGGGGGCATCGTGCCTGGCCCTGGCGTGCGGCGACCCGGGCAACGAGGACGGGACCGGCCTGCAGCGCGTGGCTTCCGCCATCGTCGCGGACGCTCCGACGTGCGGCGCGTGTTCCGATACCGACTACTGCATGTTCGGCCAATGCACGGCCTGGCTGGGCTTCTATGGCGGCTGTACCGAGGTGGGAAAGTCCTGCTACTACGACGACAAGGGACTCTGCGTCGGGGCTGACGAGGGGCCGTCGGGCCCGCTGTGCCTCCCCCGGTGCGTCGTCAGTCTTGGCTACCAGGATTGCGGGCCTGCGAAGAACGGGATCACGCAGGCCTGCTTCTACTTTTCCGACGTGTGCCAGCCGAACCCCACCATGCTGTGCGTGGCCCCGGCGCCGGTTCCGAAAAAGGAGGGCCAGGTCTGCCGCGGGCAGGACTGCGGGCCGCACCTGCAGTGCGTCAGCCTGATCTCCAGGTGGACCACGGAATGCCGGTATTTCTGCCTCAGCGACGACGACTGCGCCTGGAAGAAGCCGGGCTCCACGTGCCTCCCGGCGATCTGCCCCAAGGGGACGCCCGGGACGCAGGGTTTCGGCTTCTGCGGTCCGTGAACGGGGGGCAGATCGTCATTGACGGCGCGATGTCCGGCTCCTATCCTGCCTCCTGTCTGCACTGACCGCGGAGACCCAGATGACGACCGTCCACCCGGTGCATCCCCGCCGGCGGTATTCGCGCGTCGCAATACGGGGAATCCTCGGCGGTGCAGTGTTGCTGGCGCTGGTGACCGGATGCGGTTCGGGCGGGGCGCCCAGGATGGTCACGGACGAAACGCCCTGGGACGCGAGCCTGCTGGACGTCGCCGGGCTGGATGCGCATCCGGATGTCCTGGAACGCCCCGACGTCGCCGGGGATGACGTGCCGGACAACGGCGACGCCTTGTCGGAATTGCCGGATCCCGGTCCCCAGGACGCCTGCCAGCCTTCCTGCATCGGCCGCGTGTGTGGCGACGACGGGTGCGGCGGGACGTGCGGGACGTGCACGGACGGGAAGGCGTGCCAGGCGGGGCAGTGCGTCTGCGTGGGCAACGACCACAAGGCGTGTTGCGGGGCCGCGGTGTGCTGGATCGACAGTTGCGGGGCCACCGGGGACACGGTTGCCGACTGCACGTTCGGCTGCAAGGACGGGGCGTGCCAGGCGTGCGTGCCCCAGTGCCAGGGGAAACTGTGCGGCGCGGACGGGTGCGGGGGCGAGTGCGGGGTGTGCGCGCCGGGTGCCTGTGACGGCATGGTGTGGACGCCCGCCGGTACCTGCCTGGACGGCGCGTGCCAGTTGGGCGGCGGCGCATTCTGCGACGACGGCGAACAGTGTACAACCGATACCTGCGACCCGGTTTCGGGGTGCGCCCATTTCCCCCGCAACGGGGCCTGCGATGACGGCGTTCCGTGTACGGTGGACGACGCCTGCGGGGCATTGGGGTGCGAGGGCGCGCCGCTGAACTGCGACGACGGCAAGGTGTGCACGGCCGACGGGTGCGACGCGACGACGGGCGCATGCCGGCACACAGCGGTCCCGACCTGCACGCCGGGCGCCTGTGCGGTGGACGGGAACTGCGACGACAACGACCTCTGCACGCGCGACAAGTGCGTGGCCGGGAACTGCCGGAACGCGGTCATCGTGTGCGACGACCTGAACCCGTGTACGACGGACTTCTGTACCCGGGGGCCCGGGTATCCATACTGCACGTACCTGGCGGTCCCGAAGGGCACGGCCTGCGACGACGGCAACGTCTGCACCACGGCAGACGTTTGCGCGGCCAAGGCCTGCGGCGGCGCCCCGGCGGCGTGCGACGACGGCCTGGCTTGCACGGACGACGCCTGCGCGCCGGCGACCGGGTGCAGCCACGTGCTGCGGGGCGGAACGTGCCTGATCGACGGTGCCTGCCTGGCCGACGGGCAGCCGGACCCCTTGCAGGCGTGCCGGGTCTGTGCGCCCGCGACGGACACGGGTGCCTGGACCATCCTTCCCGACTGGACGGTCTGCGGCGACGGGGCCTACTGCCGGTCGGGCCAGTGCGAACAGACGTGCCCGGTCGGGTACGTCCACATCCCCGCGGGGGCGTTCACGATGGGGTCCCCGGAAACCGAACCGGGGCGCAGCGACGACGAAACGCAGCACGAGGTGACGATTTCGACGCCGTACTGCCTGAAGGCGACCGAGGTGACGGTCGGGGAGTGGAAGTCGCGGATGGGCAGCGACCCGTATGCCTCCGCTTGCGGCGACGCATGCCCGGTGCAGGACGTGTCGTTCTGGGACGCGGTGGCCTACTGCAACTTCCTGTCGATCCAGGAGAGCCTGTTGCCCTGCTACCAGATGAAGGGGTGCTCGGGGACGCCGGGTGCGGGAAGCCTGCTGTGCCAGGACGCGACGCCGACGGGGCCGACGTGCGCGGGGTACCGTCTGCCGTCCGAGGCGGAGTGGGAGTACGCGGCCCGTGCCGGGACCACGACTGCGACCTACAACGGGACCAGCGAAACGACGGCCTGCGAGGCGCCGAACCCGGTGCTGGACCCGGTGACGTGGTTCTGCGGGAACGCGATGACGAACCACCCGGTGAAGGGGAAATTGCCGAACGCCTGGGGCCTGTACGACATGCTGGGGAACGCCTGGGAGTGGACCGGGGACTGGTACGGGGCCTACCCGGCGGGACCCGTGACGGATCCGAAGGGACCGGCGACCGGCACGCTACGGGTGGAGCGGGGCGGCGGGTGGGTCGCATCGGGCGCCCGGTGGAATCGGGCGGCATTCCGCAATCGCAGTTGCTGCATCCCGTGGTTGCGCGCAGAACCGCTGGGCTTCCGGCCGGTGCGGGTGACGTGCGGCGGCATCGCCTGCCCGACCGTGCCGGGCTACACGGCGTCGTGCAGCGCACAGCAGGTCTGCGGGTATGCGTTGCGATGATCGAAGCGCCCGTGGGTGACGCGGCGACAGGGGTGGGGGACCGATGAACGGCACGTCCGCGTGGTGGATCGTGTTCGCGGCGGCTTCGGGCATGGTCGTGGGCTGTGGCGACCCGGGCGGGGAGGGCGGGACCGGCCTGCAGCGGGTGGCGTCTGCCGTCGTCGAGGGCGCTCCCGAGTGTGGCTCCTGTGCCGACACCGACTACTGCTTTTCCGGGCAGTGCACGGAATGGCTGGGCTTCCTGGGCGCGTGTACCGGGCACAAGGAACCCTGCTACGGCGGAAAGGGGCTGTGCGTCGACCATCCAACGTCGCCTTCGGGGCCCCTGTGCCATCCCACGTGCGTCGTCACCGTGGCCAACGACGATTGCGGGCCTCCGAAGAACGGGATCACGGAAACCTGCTTCTTCTTTTCCCAGGAATGCGGCGAACCGCCTGTGATGCTGTGCGTGCGCCCGCAGGCTGTCACGAAAGCGGAAGGGCAGGTGTGCATCGATGGCCCCGACAGCCCGCACGATTGCGCCCCGGGCCTGCATTGTGTGAGGCTGGTCAGTCCGTATCTTACCGCGGAGTGCCGGTATTTCTGCCGCAGCGACGCCGATTGCGCCTGGCAGAAGCCGGGATCCAAGTGCGCGCTCTGCAGTTCGGGCAACGGGTTCTGCCGCCCGTAGGGCGTCCCTCGCAGCCAGGCGTCTTCCAGAGCGAATTCCCGGGACAGCGAGGCGCGCGTCGGAGCGATCAAGAACGAAGCGAACGCCTACAGGTCCCACCCGTCGCCGCCGCCGGACGCCTTCTTCGACAGTTTGACCGAGCGCGCCGGGGTCGCCAGAACCTCGTCGTACGCCAGGGCCAGGTCCGTGGATTTGTAGCCCGGGGCCGTGATGCGGACGCGGAGCGTGGTTCCGGGAGGTACGTCGATGTCCAGGGGCAGGCGTCCCAGGAGGGCGCCGTCGGGCAGGCGCGCGACCTTGGCGCCGTCCGGGGTTCCCGACAGGCGGGCCTTGGCGGGGGCGGGGGCCGGGGCGGCCGGTGCAACCGCCGGAGGGGCAGGGGGGGACGGCGTCGCAGCGGGTGTCGCCGGGGGTGTCGCGGGCATGGTCGCCGGTGCCGGGGCAGCCTGCGCCGGGGCAACCGGTGCCGTCCCCTTCGCAGCTTCCGCCGATGTCGGCACCGCTGCGGGAACGGGAACCTCGCTGGTGGACGTCGCCTGCGACATCAGCCATCCGGCGCCCAGCGCGATCACCACGACCCCGATTGCGCCCGCCACAACCACCGGAACCCACCGCGACCGCCGGCCGCCCGGCGCCGGCCCCAGGTCCAGGGACGGCGTCGGCACCGGCGTCAGGACCGTCCGTGTTTCCTGGGCCGCGGTCCCCTGGGACCGCGGGCCCTCGCCGTGCAGCGGCGGCGCACCAAGGAACGTCGCACCCTGCCGGGACGGACCGTTCAAACCCTCGGCCACCGCCGCGTTCATGGGCGTCGTCGGCGTGGGCTCGGGCCGTCCCAGGAAGGGCGTTGAATCGCTGCGCGGCGGGGTGGGATGCTCGGCCCCCAGCGTCAGCGTCGCCTGGGTTTCCCGGGGCGTGGGCACGGTCGATCGCAGCACCGCGATGCGGTCCAGCAGCGCGGACGCGTCGTGCGGGCGGTCGTCGGCCACCTTGGCCAGCAACTGGTGGACCAACGCCTCGAAGTCGGGCGGGATGCCGCCGCCGCACACGTCCGACAGGCGGGGCGGCGGCTCGCTGATGTGCTTCAGCATCAGGTGCATGGGCGTGCTGGATTCGAAGGGCGGGATACCGGCGGCCATCTCGAACATCATGACGCCCAGGGAGTACAGGTCCGAACGCCCGTCCACGCGCTCGCCTCGGGCCTGCTCGGGGCTCATGTAGGCCGGGGTCCCGATGGCCAGGCCGGTCCGGGTCAGGCTTTCGCCGGCCAGCGTCCGGGCGACGCCGAAGTCCAGCACCTTCACGAAGTCCGGGTGCCCGATCATGGTCATCAGGAAGATGTTTTCCGGCTTGACGTCCCGGTGGACGATGCCCTTTTCGTGGGCCTCCCCCAGGGATCGGGCGATCTGCTCGGCGATGCGCAGCACGCGCGACGGGTCCATGCGGCCGACGCGGCGTACCTCGGCCCGCAGGGTTCTGCCCTCCAGGTACTCCATCGCCAGGAACAACTGGCCGTCCTCGGACTGCCCGAAGTCGAACACCCGGATGGTGTTGGGGTGCGCCAGGCGGCTGGCCGCACGGGCCTCGCGGTAGAAGCGTTCGATGGAATCGAGGTCGGTGGACGCCTCGCGGCGCAGCACCTTCAGGGCCACCTGGGAATCCATCGCGATGTGGCGGGCCCGGTAGACCGCGCCCATGCCGCCCCGGCCCAGCAGTTCGACGATTTCGTAGCGATCGACGAAGACCTTGCCCAGGAGGTCGTGCCCCGACAGGGCGGCTTCGTCCACGGTGGTGATGCGGCAGGTCGGGCAGACCCGTTCCGGGGTCCGCCCCTTGCACTCCGGACAGATCCGCATCGCCGCGCTATTGGGGGGATTCATGGCGTGGATTCTAGCACAGAGCGGTTCGTCGCTGGACCGTCTGGGCCTTACCGGCTATTCTCCTCCCGTGACCCCCCCGCCGTTTCACGGGATCGACATGGGCGACAGGCCGTTGCGATATCCAGGTGCCTCCCTGCTGGCCGAAGTGGTCGCGGCGACGCAGTCCCTGGAGGCCGGGCCGACGCCCGAGGACCTGGTCCGCTGGACCGGCCGCCTGCAGGAAGCGTCCGAGCGGGGGCTGTCCTTCGAGGGGTGGAAGGAGGCCGCGCGGACCTTCTTCCTGCTGCTGCAGGACGCCATCGACCGCGAGGGGCGTCCGCTGGACCTCCCCGAATCGCTGGTGTCGCCCGCCCTGGATGCGGCCACGCGCATCTGGCTGCCCCTGGTCCCGCTGCTGCCCGCCGACGATCGGGTCCAGGCGTGGAACCTGCTGGACCTGCTGCACGCGAACCGCGTCCACCGGCACTTCCTGGAAGCGGCGTTCCAGGCGGCCGAGGCCTTCGTGCGCGCGGCGCCGCTGCCGGCGGTGCAGTCCGCCCTGCAACTGGTCCGGCGCACGCTGGAAATGGGTCCCCGCGACGAGCGCCTGCCGCCCCTGCTGGACCTGCTGGACCGGTGGTGCGGCAGCGAGGCCGACCTGGCCTTCGTCCACGAGGTGCGGTCGGGCCTGGAGGTGCGGTACCTCGACGCGGCCTCGCGCACGATGGGGATGCACCTGGACGACCTGCGGGGGCTGTGGGCCCTGCACGAGGAAATCACCGAGGTCCTGGGGGGCGAACTGGTCGCGCGGGAGGCGCCGGCCGGGTCCTCGAGGGCCGTGGGCGAATCCCGGGAGGCCGCCCGGGTGCTGACGGCGCGGGCGGTGGCGGTCCAGGGCCAGTTGCTGTCCCGGGACACCTTCGTGGACGACTGGATCGAGTTCGAGATGGCGCGCATCGAGGCCGGGACCGGGGAGTACCAGACGGCCATCCGCATCCTGGAACGCCTGGTCGAGCGGGGGGTCTTCCCGCTGGAAGCCGCGCAGTTGCGGGCGCGTCTGGCCCTGATGAAGCGCTATCCCGAGGACGCGCGGTCCGTGATCGAGCGCGCGGCCGCGGTGCTGCCCCTGGTGCGCCGCGACGACGCGCTGCAGGAACCCATACGCGCCGTGTACCGGGAAGCCGGTGGCGCGCCCGATGCGCTGGGGCTGGCCGAGCCGTCCCAGTCCTTCGTCGATCGGGCCCAGGCCAACCGCGACGACCTGGCGGCACGGGCGCTGGTGGGGATGGAGGCCGAGGCCGAGCGGGCGTTCTGGGAGGCCCGTCGGGCGCGCCTGGATGCCTTGCTGGGCGGACTGCTGGAAGGGGCGGACTTCGACGCGGCCCTGGGGGAGGGCGCCGGGGGCCGTGACGTGCGCTTCCCGGTCGGCGACGCGGCGGGATGCGCGCTGGACGACATGCCGGGGCTGCCGGAGGGCCTGCGCCAGGTCCTGCTGGAGGCCGTGGCCGCGCCCGTGCCCGCCCGGCGCGTGGCGGTCGAGTTCCTGCCGTGGTTCGACGCCCGGGAGGCGGAAGGACGTTCGTTCGACGACCTGGTTCGATCCTTCCCGGGAATGGGCCAGTCGGTCGCCGTCGCGCGCCGACGGCTGGACGCGGCCATCCAGGGCGGGAATCCCGGCGCGGTCGTGGCGCTGCTGGACCACTACGAGTCGCTGCCCGGCGTGCCGGACCGCCTGCTGCTGGAGGCCTGGGAGCGGACCCGCGAAACGGTCGGCGCCGGGCCGCGATGGCTGGAAAACGTCCGCCGGGGCCGGCGGATCTGGATGCGCCTGCGGGGCGAGCCCGGCCGGCGCTGCGGGGACCTGGTTCGCCAGGACGCCCTGAACCGCCTGGAGGACGAGTCGGCCCGGGGCGCCTGGGAAGAACTGTGCGCCGCCGTGCTGGACACGATGCCCGACGACGACACCCGGGAACGCCTGTGGACCTGGTTCCAGTCGCGGTTCCAGGCGCGCACGCCCACCGACGCCATGCTGCGCCTGGGGGCGCTGCTGGTGCGCCGGATCGGGCCGCCCTTCGAGGCGCACGTCCGGGCCATGGTCCGGGACGCGGTGATCCCCGAGGTCGGCGCGCTGGTCCGCACCGATCGTCCGGAGGAAAACCGGGAAACCATCGAACGCCTGCTGGACGTGTCCGGGGGCGACCCCGCGGTCCAGAACGCCGTGGTGGAGTGGTTCCTGGGAGGGCGCGCCGACGGGGATGGCGGACCGGGTGCCCAGGCCGACCTGGGGGAATGGCTGGCCTCCCGCCTGCAGGGCGATGCGGCCGAGCGTGTGCGGCGCAAGACGGGCCAGTTCCTGGTGTCGATGCTGCAGGCGTCCCCGGACTCCGGCCGGCAGGTGGCCATCATGGAGCGCCTGAACACCCTGCAGCCCGGGGACCCGGAACTGGCGCGGATGCTGCGGGACGCCCGCACGACCGCCGCGTCGTACCGACGCATCGCGGTCTACATCGGGCTGGGGGCGCTGGTGTCCGTGGCCCTGTTGTGGCTGCTGTTGAAGTAGGCTCGGACGGGAATTCGACCGGGTCTGCCCGGGTTCTGGGTCCCGTGACGATTCGGAGGGGCCGATGCGTGCATGGATCAAAGCCATCGTGGTGCTGCTGCTGATCGCAGGGCCCGCGGGCGCGAATGCGAAAACGGTGGGCAAGCGCGCCGGCAAGGCCGCGGGGAGCAAGACGATGGAAAACCCGATCCGGGACCTGAAGCCTGAGACGTTCAAACTGTCCAACGGCTTGACGGTGTTCTTCGTGGAGGACCACCGGGTGCCGCTGGTGGCGATCGACATCAACTACCAGGTCGGGTCCAAGAACGAAAAGCCGGGCCGGACCGGGTTCGCCCACCTGTTCGAGCACCTGATGTTCCAGGGCTCGAAGCACTACGACGACGACTACTTCAAGCCCCTGCAGGACATCGGCGGCCAGGTGAACGGGGCCACCAGCACCGACCGCACCCGCTACTGGGAGGTCGTGCCGGCCGGGTACCTGGAACGGGCCCTGTGGCTGGAATCGGACCGCATGGGGTTCCTGCCCGACGCGATGACGCAGGCGCGCCTGGACAACCAGCGGTCGGTCGTCCAGAACGAGCGGCGCCAGAACTACGACAACCGCCCCTACGGGACCGTGTGGGAAAAGACGCTGGCCGTCCTGTACCCGGCGACCCACCCGTACAACTGGCCCACGATCGGATCCATGGAGGATCTGACGGCGGCCACGCTGGACGACGTGAAGGACTTCTTCAAGACGTACTACGCGCCGAACAACGCCAGCCTGGCGCTGGTGGGCGATTTCGATCCCAAGGTCGCGAAGGCGGTCGTGGAAAAACTGTTCGGCGCCATCCCCCCCGGCCCGCCCGTGTCGCGGGTGGACCGCTGGGTGCCCCGGCTGCAGAACGACGTGGACCTGGTGGTGCAGGACCGGGTGCAGTTGCCGCGGACGTACTTCAGTTGGCACACGGTCCCGATCTACGACGGTGACGACGCGGCGCTGGACGCGTTCTCGCAGGTGCTGGGCGGCGGCAAGACGTCCCGCCTGTACCAGGAACTGGTCTACAAACGCCAGATCGCCCAGGACGCGGTGGCCTTCCACATGTCGTCCCAGGTGGCCGGCGTGTTCCAGGTCATGCTGACGCCCCGGCCCGGGCACACCACCGCCGAAGTCGAGGCGGCCGCTGGTGAAGTGATCGACCTGGCCCTGGAAAAGGGCATCACGGCCGAGGAACTGGAGCGGGTCCGGACGTCCACGATGGCCGACTTCGTGCGGGCCATGCAGAGCATCGGCGGGTTCGGAGGCATCGCGGATCGCCTGAACGCCTACTACCACCACCTGGGGAACCCGGAAAAGTTCGGCTGGGACCTGCAGCGCTACCTGGACCTGGACCAGGACCGCGTGCTGGAAACGGCGCGCAAGTACCTCCGGGCGCCGCGGGTTGCCGTGCGCGTCGTGCCGCTGGGCGAAATGGAGGCCAGCACGTCCCCCGAGGCGACGACGCTGGATCGCACGCAGATGCCGGCCAAGGGGCCCGAGTCCGCGTTCCACCTGCCGACGCGTGAAAAGTTCACTATGGCCAACGGGATGCAGGTCTTCCTGGTCGAGCACCACGCGCTGCCGCTGGTGTCGTTCTCGATGGTCGTCCCGGGCGGTTCCACGGCCGAGCCCGAGGGGGAAGCCGGCCTGTCGTCGCTGGTCGCGGCCCTGATGCAGGAAGGCGCGGGCGGCAAGGGCTCGAAGGAACTGGCCGACGCGCTGGAGGCCCTGGGGGCGCAGTTGGACCTTCAGGCATCGACCGACGCGATGGTCGCCCAGTTGTCCACCCTGAAGGGCAAGATGGACCCGTCGCTGGCCCTGATGGCCGACGTCATCCTGCGTCCCGACTTCCCGGCCGACGAACTGGAACGCCAGCGGACGCGCCGCCTGGTCCAGTTGCGGCAGGTGCTGGATCAGCCCCAGTACATCGCCTACACGGTGGGCCAGAAGGTCATCTTCGGCAGCCATCCGTACGGGAGGCCTGCCCTGGGCACGCCGGAAGCCGTCGCGGCGATCACGCTGGACGACGTGAAGGGCTTCTGGAAGGGCCAGTTCGTGGCCGGGAACGCCCGCCTGATCGTGGTGGGCGACGTGACGCGTGCCGAGGTGGAAGCCGCGCTGAAGAAGGCCTTCGGATCGTGGGCGAAGGGTTCGACCGCCGCCGTGTCCGTGCCGCCGATCCCGGCGGCCCGCGCCCGGACGATCTACCTGGTGGACAAGCCCGGCGCGGCCCAGTCGGTCATCCTGGCGGGCCTGCCCGGCGTGGCGCGCACGACGCCGGACTACGCGGCGCTGGAAGTGGTGAACACGGCCCTGGGCGGCCAGTTCGTGTCGCGCCTGAACCTGAACCTGCGTGAGGACAAGGGCTACACCTACGGCGCGCGGACGCGCTTCGACTACGGCGTTTCGGGCGGCGACTTCGTGGCGTCGGCGCCGGTGCAGACGAAGGTCACCGCCCCGGCCCTGAAGGAAATGCTGACGGAACTGGCGGACATCGCGGGTCGTCGGCCCCTGACGAAGGAGGAACTGGCGTACTCGGTCGGTTCCATCGTCAACGGGTACGCCCGCCGGTTCGCCACGCCGGGGCAGATCGCGTCGGAACTGGGCGACGTGGTGCTGTACGGCCTGCCGGACGACGCTCCGGAAACGTTCCCCGGCCAGATCCAGGCCGTGACGATCGCCGACGCGACCCGCGTGGCCGGCCTGCGCATCCCCGCGGACAAGGTCGCCATCGTCGTGGTGGGGGACGCCAAGGCCATCCGTGCCGACCTGGAAGCCCTGAAGGTCGGGACGATCGTGGAACTGGACCGTGAAGGCAACCCGCTGAAGTAGCCTCCGACCCGCCTTGCCCTTCGCCACCGTCCGTGTATCCTTCCCGCCGGAATCGTTTGCGGGACCTCCATGGCTTCGTTCGGTGTCGTGTTCGATCTGGACGGTCTGCTGGTGGACAGCGAGCGGGTGCAGGCGATGGCCTTCAACGTCGCGCTGGCTCCCTACGGCATCGTCCTGTCCGACGACGACTTCGCGATGTTCGTGGGGTACTCGACGCTGCAGAACTTCCGGGACCTGGCGGTCCGCCATCCGAATATCGCGCCCGACGTTGTTGCCATCCATGACGCGAAAGACCGGGCCTACGCGGACCTGGTGCAGACGCACATGCGGGTGATGCCGGGCGCGGTGGAACTGGTCCGGGCGCTGCAGTCCGCGGGCGTGCCGATGGCCGTGGCGTCGTCCTCGTGGCGCGTGGACGTGGAATCCTGCCTGCGCCTGGTGGGCCTGGGCGACGTGCTGACGACGCTGTCGCCGGGGGACGAGGTGGCCCGGTCCAAACCCGCGCCGGACGTGTACCTGCGCGCGGTCGGGCTGCTGGGGCTGCCGGCGTCGTCGTGCGTCGCGCTGGAGGACGCCGAGGCGGGCGTGCGGGCGGCCAGGGCGGCGGGCCTGGCGTGCATCGCGGTGCCCAACCGGTACACCCGGGGCCACGTGTTCGCGGGGGCCGACGCCGTGATGGACTCGCTGGCGGGCATCACGCCGGCGCTGCTGGAATCGATGGTTCGGACGGCAGGGCAGGGTGCGCCGCGACCGTCAGGATCCTGACGCCGTGACGCAACGCGTCTTGCGGGGATCGACCAGCCGCGCCGCGGGACTTCAAGGTTCTGCGTGGTTGCGGCCACTTGCGGCTCGCCGGACGCGGCGTCCGCCGGGCCAGGCACGGCGGAATGGGCGTCCGGGTTGGCCCGGACCTTGCTGATACCGCAGGGTCAGCAAACCCGCCTCAGGGCGGGGGTTCCTTCGACAGGCACCCAGGAGGACGCATGGAACGGCGAAGAAGTCGGTGGAGGGGAGGCGTCGCGGCAGCCGCGTTGGCGCTGATTGCCTTCGCGACCCCGGCGATGGCCCAGGAGGCCGGGGAGGTCGGCGGAGGCGCCGGGGATCTCCCGATGGTGTCGTCCGCGGCCGTGCCCGCGAACGGGATCAAGGCGGCGAAGTCGCCCTGGCGCGGCACGCTGCTGGCCATACGCACCGAAACGACCCTGCTGACGCTGCAGAAGGACGCGGAACTGACGTACAACCCGTACGTCGCGCTGAACTTCGAGGCCCGGCCGCGGTACCACTTCGGGGACATCTTCTACCTGGCGCTGGACTTTTCGCTGACCCGCGAACTGACCAACGCGGACGACACGACCCGCCGGGGGGAAACCTGGCTGGGCGACCTGAACGTCGGGGGCGGGGCGCAGCGCTTCTGGACCATCCCCGGGGTCGGGATCGATCTGTCCGCGGACGTGCGCGTGGTCGCGCCGACCAGCAGGATGTCGCAGGCCCGCACGATGCAGGCGGCCCTGCGCGGCGGGCTGACGCTGTCGCGCGATTTCAAGGTGCTGAAGGGGCTGTCGATCGCCTACGTCCTGAACGGGACCGGGTACTTCCATCGCCGGACGACCGCGGCGCTGGACGCGCCCCTGATCAGCGGGTGCGGCGCCAGCGACGGCTCCTGCGATCGCTTCCTGAACACCGGTCTGCGGAATTCCCGGTTCCGCCTGGGGAACGGGCTGTCGATCAGCATGGATTTCCTGTCCTGGCTGGCGCTGGACGTTTCCGTCATGCACCGCCTGGACTTCCTGTACCCGGCCGCCGACGGCGACCCGCGGATTTCCTACGTGCCGCAGGACCCGACCGATCGCCGGCATTCGCTGGGGTATGAAATCGAGTTGCGGTTCACGCCCATGAAGAGCCTGGGGATCGGGGTCGGCATCAGCTCGATGAACCCGCTCCAGGCCCCGGATTCGACGGCCTACAGGCCGTTCGTGAACCGGTACACGATGGCGTACCTCGAATTGCGGCTGTTCGTCGACGGCCTCGTTTCGCAGATCAAGGGGGAGAAGTGACCATGAAGAAGACCAGTCTGTTCCTGCTGCTCATCGCCCTGCAGGGCCTCGCCGTCCTCGCAGGATGCGCGACGGAACGCGCGGCCATCGACCGCGTGCAGCCGAACGCCCTTCCGAAGTCGTTCTTCGTCGGGGCCGACCTGGCGGACAGCCGGGACGACCCGGAATTCTGGTTCGAGGCGACCCTGGTCGACGTCGGCTACGGCGCGTCCCAGGACGGCCTGTTCACCTCGACCTATGCCCAGCCCGTGGCCCGGATCAAGTGGGAAATCACCGAAAACTACCTGATCGGCCGGCTGGCGTACGAGCGCATCGCCGGGTCCGACGGCAAGGGTGTCGGCGGCGCGGTGCAGGACGGCGTGGTCGTCGCGACCTACGCCATCGAAAGCCACTTCGACATCACCAACGCCTACAACCCGACGACCGGCGAAAAGCTGAACATCGTCGAGGAAAACACCTCGGACCGGCCGTGGAACCAGCGTGCCTACATGCACGTGAACTTCTCCCGGAACGAAAACACCGACAGCTACGACTTCGACATGCTGTCGCTGATCGGGGCGTACGGCGGCGTCACGTATGAGGCGCTGGCCTACGACGTGTCGGACCCGACCGACCCCGACGCGCCGCACTACGACCTGGAGGCCGGCTACTTCGACGTCACGAACAAGGCCTTCGCGAAGCCCGGCATGATCGACCTGTCGTCGCTGGGCTGGGGGACGGGGCAGTTCCCGGCCTGCTTCCTGGACGCGGACTTCGCGGGCGGCACCGGCCCGTCCGGCAGTTGCAGCCCCGTCGAACTGACGGTCCGCAGTTCGTTCCGCAAGGTCGTGGACAGCGACTACGAGCCCGTGCAGTGGGACGGCTTCCGGTTCCAGGCCTACGGCGGCTTCACCACCGACCGGTACGGCTACTCGCGCAACTACGGCATGACCGACGAGATGTGGCACCGGTTCCTGAACCGCTACCAGATCTGGGATCGCAGCCACTACTACCTGGATCCGGCCGCGATGACCGGCTCGATCGCCTGCTTCACGCCCGTCACGACGCCCTTCGGCGCCGACCCGCACCGGGACGAGGACGCGGACGGCACCGAGGACGAATGCGCCGCCGTCGGGAAGGGATCGCGCTGCGACGAGTTCCGCCAGCGGTGCACGCTGCCGTTCGTCGAGCGCACGCCGATCACGACGCCCTGGTACTACGCCAGCGGGTCCGACCCGTCCTACTTCGATTCGACCGAGCGTGCGACCAACGATTGGGACGTGGCCCTGCGGACCGCGGTCCGCACCGCCCAGTACGGCGAGTGCATGGGCACCGGCGGCGCGGACTGTGACGCGCGCTTCCCGATGTACCAGGGCCAGCAGGAAGAAAACGACGACGCGGTGCAGCTGGCCGTCGAGGTGGACGATTGCCGCCACGGCAGGGCGTACGCCGAAAAGGGGCGCGACGAGGGCGCCTGCGTGGCCCTTGCGGACGAAATCGGCGCCATCCGCGGATACTCCGCCGGGGTCGTTTCGATCGCGAAGATGCCCGAGATGATCGTGCTGTGCCACAGCCCGGTCGAGGCCGGGGATCCGGCCGCCTGCGGCCAGCCGCGCCTTCCCGCCGAGTTGAGCGCGCGTGGCTGCTACGACGCGTACAAGAGCGGCGACCGTGCCGCCATGGCCACCTGCGAAAAGGCACTGACCGTGCGCCGGGGCGACCTGCGCTACCACCACGTCAACGTCATCGAGGAAGCGCAGACGCCCAGCCCCTGGGGCATCATGGTCGACGCCAACGATCCCCTGACCGGCGAAACCATCGCGTCCAGCATCAACGTCTGGTCGTACGTCACCGGGATGTGGTCCCGGGGCGTGGTCGATCGCCTGCGCTACATCGCGGGCGAACTGCAGACTTCCGACGTGACCGAGGGGCTGGACGTCGCCGAATGGTCCCAGGCCGCGGAGGCTGCATCGGGTGGCGGCGTGCTGCCCATGCTGACCCAGGAGGACCGCGCCCGAATGATCGCGGAGTTCGGCCGGGCGACCGTGGATCCGGGTGCTGCGTCCTCGACGACGGCCGCGGTCCCGCTGGATCCGGCGGTGGTGAAGGCGGCCCGCGCGTTGCGGGAGAATGCCAAGGGCATCCTGGCGACGGCGGACCAGACCTCGTCCCTGTCGTCCGTCTACTATGCCCGGGCGCAGCACGCCCGGGGCTCGGCGATGGAGGCCGAACTGCTGACGCCGATGGTGCGGCAGTTGAACGGCGTCGAGGGCCTGCCGATGACCGGCGCCGCGCTGGAAGTGGCGTCGCCGTTCCGGGCGGGCAACCCGACGTTGCTGCGCGAAATCCGGCGCCTGCAGGAAAACGCGCTGGCGGCCCGGGGCGCCTGCATCCTGCGGGAAGCCGAGGCCCCCCTGGGTCTTGCGCCCCTGGGTGAAATCCTGCAGGCCAAGTTCGGCGCGTTCAACGCATCCGAATCCAAGGCGATCCAGGAAGAGCGCGCGACGCGGATGGCGTCCTACATTTCCCAGCGCTCGCACTCGTCCGTCATCGCCCACGAGATGGGCCACTCGGTCGGGCACCGGCACAACTTCGTGTCCTCGTCCGACGCCTGGAACTACCGGGCCCAGTACTGGCAGCTGCGCACCAAGGACGGGGCCGTCACGACCCCCTGCTCCACGTTGTCCGAAGGCGAAAACTGCGTCGGGCCGCGCTATTTCGATCCGGTCACGTCCAACGAGCGCACCAACCTGATCTGGATGTTCATGACCTCGTCCATCATGGAGTATGCCGGCGAAACCACCCAGGACTTCATCACGCTGGGTCCCTGGGACTTCGCGGCCACGCGCAGCTTCTACGGCGACGTGACGGCGGTGTACCGGGACGAGTCGTACAATCTGGGCACCGAGCGCGCGACGATGGCCCTGTCCAAAATGGACAACTTCGGCGGCATCCTGGGCATCACGCACCAGGTCGCCGGCGAAGACATCCACTATTCGGCGCTGCAGAAGAACCTGGACCTGATCACGGATTGCGTCGAGATCGATCCCAACGCGTTCCGGCCCGGCGCCTGGGACGGAGGGCCCATGGGCGAGTGGCACCCGGTGCTGGACGGCCAGTTGGTCCAGGTGGACGGCAGGTGGACGCGCTGCAAGCAGCCGAAGGTGGACTACGTGCGCTGGCGGGACCTGGTCAAGCCCGAGGGTTTCACCGGGTACTTCCGGTCCGATCGGGGCGTGGACGCCCAGAACCGCGTCCGCGTGCCCTACGGGTTCGCGACCGACCGGTGGGCCGACCTGGGCAACCTGTCGGTGTACCGCCACGACAACGGCGCGGACGCCTACGAAATCTTCGACTTCCTGATCACGCAGCAGGAAGTGAACCACATCTTCGACAACTACCGTCGCGGCCGCCAGACCTTCAGCGTCAAGAACGCCTCGAACCGGACGCTGACGCGCTACAACGAAAAGATGCGCGACGGCGCCAAGGGCCTGACCCTGATGCGCAACATCTACCGGGACTTCGCGCTGGCGCAGGGCTACAACTTCGACCAGTTCTGGCCGTCGATCGCACCCCTGTTCTTCGGCGAAAACATCCTGGCGTCCAGCATGGTGTTCGACCACTTCACGCGGACGCTGACGCGACCCCAGGCCGGCGCCCACTTCGTCGCCACCGGGACCAGTTTCCTGCAGCCGTCCGACGCCTATGTCGGAAACGCTGGCGCGACGCTGGTGTCGATCCCGAACGGCGCCACGGGCCGGTTCGGCGCCATCACCCCCGGCGGCCGGCCGGTCGAAAACGCGCTGGCGACGGGCATGGGCGAGTACGACAGTGACTACACGGTCAACTGCGGCTCGTACTACGACAAGATGTGGGCGCCGATGCTGTTCAGCGAGTCGGTGGACAATTTCATTTCGGATTCGCTGGGCGACTTCGTGGACGCCCGGTACCGCGCGTGCTCGCTGGCCGACCTGTTCCCCGAGGGGTACCGGCGCCTGCTGGGCAACATGCTGACGGGCGACACGTTCCTGAAGGGACCGCGGGTCGAGGCGGACAGTTCGGGCAAGCCCCTTCTGGACGCCGCCGGCTTCCCGGCCAGCGGGCTGGCGTGGACCTCCTGGTGGGGCGACGCCCCGAAGGCGTGCTTCCCGGGCGGGGACAGCCCGATCTGCACGTCGTTCGGCGCTGAAACCGACGGGCCCTTCGGCGGGCACAGCGCCGCGAACGTGGCGGTCATCGACCCGCAGGTCGGGTGGGAGCAGCAGAAGTTCCTGATCGCGATGACGCTGCTGTACCTGCCGGAAAACCAGAAGCAGACCTGGATCAACCAGATGCGCATCTGGGAACTGGGCGAGGACGCCGACCCGGGCTTCGCAAACCGGATCGAGTTCCACGATCCGTCCGGCAAGGTCTACGTGGCCAAGACGTCGGGCAAGGAAGTGATCTTCGGCAAGACCGTCCAGAAGGGCGTGGCGGCGCGCGTGCTGGAGTACGCGAACCAGTTGGTGGCCGCGGCGTATGAAACGCGGACGGACGGGGTTCCGGACAACGACGGCGACGGCGTCGGGGACTGGGTCCTGCCCGTGCTGAACGCCACGACCGGCGAGCCGGTGGTCCGGTTCGACAGCACCGTGTCGGCCATCAAGGACGGCTACGTCTATCCGAAGGGCGTGCCGGGCTGCAACACGACGGACAATTCGTCGTGCACCTGCGCGGCCAACCGGGCGTGCGTGGAACTGTCGGACTATGTGTCGGTGCCGTTCTTCTTCCGGCAGGCGATGCACGACTACGGCCTGGTCGATCCCAGCCCGAAGGGGATCTACTGACCTGATCTACCCCAGCGCGATCAGCACGATCACCTGAGCCAGCACCACCCGCAGCAGCATCGTCAGGGGATAGACCGTCGCGTAGGCGATCGACGGCGAATCGTCGCCGACCAGGTCCGTCGCGTAGGCCAGGGCGGGCGGGTCCGTCATGCTGCCCGACAGCAGGCCGCACAGGGACACGTAGTCCAGCTTCTTCCACCAGCGGGCGACGAAGCCCACGACCAGCAGGGGCACCAGGGTGATCAGCGCCGCCAGGCCGATCCACTTCAGGCCGTTGCCGCCCGTCAGGACCTCGACGAAGCGCTGCCCGGACTTCAGGCCGACGCAGGCCAGGAACAGGGCGATGCCGAACTCGGCCAGCAGTTTCTTGGCCGCGTTGGGGATGTAGGCCAGGAAGGGGCCGATGCGGCCGAAGCGCGACAGGAGGATCGCGACGACCAGGGGGCCGCCCGCCAGGCCCAGGCGCACGGGCGCGGGAATGCTGGGCACCGCGATGGGGATGCTGCCGACGACGACGCCCAGGGCGATGCCGAAGAAGACCGGGATGATGTGCGGGCGGTCCAGGTTGCTGACGGCGTCCCCCAGTTCCTGGGCGGCGGTGGCGGTGGTCATTTCGGTGCCGACCAGCATCAGGCGATCGCCGAACTGCAGGTGCAGGTGCCGGGTCGGCGTGAACTCGACGCCCGAACGGGTGACGCGCGTCACGATGACGCCCAGGCGCTCCTCCAGGCCCAGGTCGTCGAGGGCCTTGCCGGCCATCTCGGGCCGGGTGACCACGACGCGGCGGATGTAGATCGCGCTGGGCAGCTTGGGCAGTTCGATGTCGCTGAAGCGGCCGACGATCGTCTTGAAGCGCTCGATGCGTTCGTCGGTGCCGATGACGTGGAGCACGTCGCCCGGGACCAGGCGAACGTCGTGCCCGGCCAGCATCTGGGCGCCCCCCCGGAACACGCGGCTGGCGACGACGCCGCGGCCCGCCAGTTCCAGGACCTCGTCCACGGCCTTGCCCCGCAGGTTTTCGTTCGTGATTTCGACGTTGCGGGTGGCCAGGGGGCGGACGTTGCGGCTGCGGGCGCGGCGGAACTCCTCGGCTTCCTTCTTCACGTCGATCTTGAAGGCCTTCCGGACCAGCAGCATCGTCAGGATGATGCCCAGGATGCCGAAGGGGTAGGCCACGGCGTAGGCCATGCCGACCACCTGGGACGCGTCGATCGGGGCGGCCGGGAGTCCCGACAGGGCCTGCTGTGCGGCGCCCAGGCTGGGGGTGTTGGTGACCGCGCCGGACAGGAGGCCCACGGCGGCCGGGAAGTCGACGCCGGCCAGGAGGGCGATGCCCACGGCGATCGCGGTGCCGCCCAGGACGATGGCCATGGCCAGCAGGTTCAGGGTCAGGCCGTCGCGCCGCAGGCCGGAAAAGAAGCCGGGACCCACCTGGAGGCCGATGGCGTAGACGAACAGGATCAGCCCGAATTCCCGCACGAATTCCAGGATTTCCGGCGAGAACGTGACGTCGAGGTGGCCGAAGGCGAGTCCCACGAACAGCACGCCCCCGACGCCCAGGCTGATGCCCGCCACCCGCAGTTGGCCCAGGGCCAGTCCCAGGCTGATGACAATGCCCAGGGTCGCCACGGCCGCGGCCACGCCATGAAGGGGAAGGAAATCCATGGTTGCGCTCCGTCGGGGGGGGGCGGTGTCCGTGCACCGGCGCGTCTGTGTAGCGCGATGGCGGTGCGGGGTCAAGCCGGGACGGGGGTCAGGAAGGGGGCGTCCAGGGGGACAGGCGCACCTTCCGGGCGTCGATGGGGCGTCCCAGCAGCCGGGCCCCCAGGTCGCTGAAGCGGCCGGCGTCGTCGGTGGTCCAGAACTCGGTCGAGGCGCTCCGGGACAGGCGTCGATCCATGTCGGGATGGCGATGCAGCCAGCCCTCCAGCCGCTCGGCCACGATCGGTCCCTGGGACAGCAGGGCGACATCGGGCGGAACGATGCGGCGGATGCCTTCCATCAGGACCGGGTAGTGGGTGCAGGCCAGGAGGATCCGCGAGGGAGGTTCGACGTCCGGCGCGAACAGGGGATCCAGGTACCGGTGCAGGAACCACTCGGGGCCCGCGCCCTCGGTTTCGCCGGCCTCGACCAGCGGCACCCACAGGGGGCAGGCCTGCTGGACCAGGCGCAGGCGCGGCGCCAGGTGGGCCAGTTCGATGCGGTAGGAATCCGACGCGACGGTTCCCTGGGTCCCCAGGATGGCGACCCGGCCCTCGGTGTCCGACGGGGGGGTGACGCCCGGCAGCGCCCCCGGGGGCAGGCCGGCCAGCGCTTCCACGGACGGGCGGACCACGCCCAGGACGCTGCGGTCGGGACGGTAGCGCGGAAGGTGCCGCTGCTGCAGGGTCCGCAGGGCGCGTGACGACGCGGTGTTGCAGGCGACGACCACCAGGGGGCAGCCGGCCTCGAACAGGGCCTCGACGGCCTCCCGGGTGAACTCGTGGACGACGTCGAACCCCCGGGTGCCGTAAGGGGTCCGTGCGCTGTCGCCCAGGTACAGGTAATCGTAGTGGGGCAGGCGTTCCAGCAGCGAACGGAGGACCGTCAGCCCCCCGAACCCCGAGTCGAACACGCCGATCCGGCCGTCCATGGGCCTCCCTCGTCCACCGCCCGATTGTATCCGGTTGCCGTCGAATCCGACCAGGCAACGATGAAAATTGGGGGCTTGACCCGAGGAGCCGCGGGGCGATATGGTACCCGCGACTCGAGCCATACTGTCGTCCCGCGGGCCTGTCGTCGCGGGAAATCGATGCTCCGTATGCGAGCAGACCTTCCGGGGGGGAAGTTGCCTGCACTGACCATGCTGTGCTTTCTGGCGGCACCTTTCTACGCGTTCCTGGGCTTCGAGGCCCTGGGACGCGATCGCCGTTCTGCGCTGAACCGGGTCTTCGCGCTGGTTACCGGCTGTTTCGCCTTCTGGACCGTGTCCTTCGGCTTCCTGTATGCCGCGCCGAACGTCGAGGTCGCCGGGTTCTGGTATGGCGTCGCGGCGCCCTTCTGGACCGCCGCCTCCGGCCTGGTGCTGCACTTCGTGATCCTGCTGACGCGACGCGGGTGGCGCATCAAGGTCTGGACCTACCTGTTGCTGTACTTCCCCTTGATCGTCGCCATTGTCTGGCAGAGCACCGGGAGGCGCTGGTTCGACGTCGGGTTCGAGCCGGGTCCCTGGGGCTGGATTCATGACGTGTCGCGCAGCCGGGACTGGTTCGTGGCGTTCCTGGCCGTCTACGTGCTGCAGTTGTCCACCGCGGCCTACCTGGTCGCGCGCTGGCGCAAGGACACGCGCCTGAACCGCGAGCGGCGTCAGGCGACCCTGATCCTGGGGTCCGGGCTGACGGCATTCGCCCTGGCGTTCGTGGTGGATGCCGTCTGGCCCATGCTGTCCGCCGAGCGCCTTCCCGTCCTGTCCCCCGTCGTCGCACTGATCTGGTTCGCCGGCCTGGCGGTTGCGATGGTGCGGCACCGCCTGCTGTCGCCGGTGGTGGTGGTGCGCCCCGAACAGATCGTCGACGGGACCTCGGACCTCCTGCTGGTCGTGGATTCGGCGGGACAGGTGCTGGAGGTGAATCGCCGGGTCGAGGACCTCCTGGGCCGCTCCGGTCGCGAGGTTCTGGGCGGGCCCGCGCGTTTCCTGGCGGTCGATCCGGTCGAGGGTGCGCGGTTGTTCGAGGGCGGACCGACCGCGGTCGATCGGGGAATGGTCCTGCTGCAGTGCCGGGCTGCGGACGGGGCGGCCGTTCCCCTGGGCTTCCGGGGACACCCCCTGGCCAATCCGGATGGCGACCCGTTGGGCGTCCTGTTCATCGGGCAGGACCTGCGCACGGTCCTTGCCCTGCGGCGGGAATCCGAAGGGCGCAGCCTGGCGGAGCGGGGGCTCGCGGCGGAGCGGGCCCTGGTCGAGGCGGCCCTCGATTCGATTTCGGACGGAGTATTCGTCCTGGACGGCGAATGCCGGATCCGCCTGGCCAACGCGTCCGCGACGACGCTGGTCGGCCGACCGCCC
This sequence comes from uncultured Myxococcales bacterium, assembly GCA_903847405.1. GTDB lineage: Bacteria > Myxococcota_A > UBA9042 > DTJE01 > DTJE01 > CAIZWN01. Next base: position 32,512 of record CAINDP010000177.1, read on the forward strand.
GATGCACTGGTGGGGCGCCTCCTGGACGACGTGGCGGGGCTGCGGGACGAGGGCGGCGGTGCCCCGCTGCGGTGGGATGACCTGCGGGCAGCGTGCGGCAACCCGGACCGGCCGCGGGCCCTTCCCCCGGTGCGGCTCCTGGACCTGCCGGGGGGGCGGACCCGCCTGGTGGAACTGGTGTTCGTGCCCCTGCGGGTCCCCTCGGGCGAAACCGGAGGGTTCGTCGCCGCGCTGCGCGACGTGACCGAACGTCGCAGCGCCGAGGCCGAGTTGGCCCGGGCGGCGAAGATGGACTCCCTGGGGGTCCTGGCCGCGGGGATCGCCCACGACTTCAACAACGTCCTGACCGCCGTCATCGGGTACGTCGCGATGGCGCGGGCCAACCCCGGCAAGGTGCGCGACGCGGACCAGTATCTGGGCCGGGCCGAGGACCAACTGGAACGGGCGAAGTGCCTGATGCGCCAACTGCTGTCGTTTTCCCACGGAGGGAAGATCGAGCGGCATCCCGTGGACCTGCGGGCCGTGCTGGGCGAATCGGCAAGCCTGCTGGGGTTCGGGGGGCGGTGGACCGTCGAGGTCCGGACGCCGGACGACCTGTGGGCAACCCCCGGGGACAAGGCGCAGTTCCGGCAGATCTTCGACAACCTTCTGCTGAATGCCCGACAGGCGATGCCCGACGGAGGCAGGGTGGCCGTGGTGGCCGCGAACGTCCTGGTGGGCGAACCCGAGGCGGCCGGCCATCCGCGCCTGTGTCCGGGCGCCCACGTCCGTGTCTGCGTCACCGACGAAGGTCCTGGGATTCCACCCGAAATCCTCCGGCGAATCTTCGACCCGTTCTTCACCACGAAGCCCGAAGGCACGGGGCTGGGACTGTCGACGGTGTTCGCCGTCGTGTCCGGCCATCGCGGCGCGGTCAAGGCCTGCTCCACGCCGGGCACCGGCGCGACCTTCGAGGTACTGCTGCCCGCCGACGCACCCTGAACTCCGCTCTCCCGTAGTGAAATCGCATGGATGGGAGCCGGGGGATGGCCGTGTTGAACAATCCGGCATAAAAGGGTCCGTGATACCGATTTGACAACGAACGGAGGTCCCGTGAATCCTGTCGTCCGCGTTTCCGAAGCCGCAAGCATGGCGCTGCACTCCCTGGTGTTCATGGCCCAGCAGCCGGACCGATCCATTTCGGTCCGCGAAATCATCGAAAAACTGCCCGTGTCGTCGACCCACCTCGCCAAGGTGCTGCAGCGGCTGGCCCGCCAGGGGCTGCTGGAGTCCCTGCGGGGGCCCCATGGCGGGTTCCGGCTGGCCCGTCCGGCCGACCAGATGACGCTGCTGGAAATCTACGAGGCGGTGGATGGTCCGCTGCGCCCGGGAGGGTGCGTGTTCGACCATCCGGCCTGCCCGGCGGGGGACTGCCTGTTCGGCGGGGTTCTGGCCAGCGCGACCCGACAGGTCCGGGAGCGCCTGGGGGGAACCCGGCTGTCGGATCTGCCGATGCTGCACCACCACGGAGGAGAAGCCGTTGCGACGCACGATCATCCGGATTGACGAAGACAAGTGTGACGGCTGCGGCGATTGCGTACGGGCGTGCCACGAGGGCGCGATCCGGTTGATCGACGGCAAGGCGCGGCTGGTGTCCGAAACGTACTGCGACGGCCTGGGGGCCTGCCTGGGCGAGTGCCCGCAGGGCGCAATCTCGATGGAGCAGCGCGAGGCGGAAGGCTTCGTGGGACCGGCACCGGGGTCCCCGGCAACCGTTGCGGCGAATCCACCGGCCGTTCCGGGGGACGTCGCCCGCGCCGCGTTTGCCCGGGCGATGGACCAGGCGCCCGTTGCGCATGGGGGCCACTCGCACGGCGGCGGATGCCCGGGATCGGCCCTGCGGGACCTCCGGCCGGATCGCGCCGCGGCGGCAACCGCGCCGACCGTCCCGGCATCGGCAGAAATCCCGGCCGTATCGCACCTGTCGCACTGGCCGGTGCAGTTGATGCTGGTGCCGCCGGGCGCGCCCTTCCTGAAGGGGGCCGACCTGGTGGTCTGCGCGGACTGCGTGCCGTTCGCCGTGCCGGACTTCCACGCCCGGTACCTGCAGGGCCGTTCGATCGTCGTCGGCTGCCCCAAGCTGGACGACCTGCCGCACTACCACGAGAAACTGGCGGCCATCGTTGCCGCTGCCGGCCCGCGGTCCCTGACCGTGGTCCGCATGGAGGTGCCGTGCTGCGGCGGCATCGTGCGGGCGCTGGTCGATGCCCGGAATTCGTCCGCACCGGGCCTGCCTGTGGAGGTCCACACCGTGGGCATCGGCGGCGGGATCACGCGCCAGGTCGTCTAGCGAAAAGTGGGACAGTCACCCTTTCTGCGCCACCAGTCCGTCCGGGGGCGGCGCCACCGTCGTCCACCGTTCGCCGTCGCGTCGCGGCAGCACCAGTTTCCATGCGTGCAGCAGGAAGCCGCCGTCGCCGGGTTTCGCCGGAGGTTCGCCCGGGGCCGGCAGGCGGGGATGGCCGCCCGGGCCGTACAGGGGATCGCCGGCCAGGGGAAACCCCGCCCAGGCCAGGTGGATGCGGATCTGCTGGTTGCGGCCCGTGTCGATGCGCACCTGGACGATCGCCTGGTCCCGGCCCGGGTCGCGGGCAAGAACCTCGATGTGGCTGGACGCCGTCTTGCCGTCCGGGGCGACACCCGACACGAAGCCCAGGGGAGGGTAGGGGACCCGGCCGATGGGTTGCGCCACCGAAAACCGCTCGGGCAGGTCGCTGCCGACGACGCGGGCCAGGTACGTTTTTTCGACGCGGCGGGTCGCGAAGGCCTGGCACAGGTGGCGCGCGGACTCGGTGGATCGGGCGAAGGCCACGGCGCCCGACGTACCCGTGTCCAGGCGATGCACGGGTCGGACGTCCGGCCCGAACCGTCGTTGCGCCAGGGCCAGCAGCGTATTGTCCTGGCA
>CAINDP010000178.1 GCA_903847405.1 uncultured Myxococcales bacterium
AGGCGGTCCAGTTCCGGTTCCCGGGCGCGGGTCCGCTCCAGATGGTCCATGAACACGTTCTGATGGGCCATCTTCGCGATGCGAATCGCCTTCGCGGGACGGATGCCCAGGGCACCGGCGACCTTCCGGACCAGCGATTTGCCATGGAACGACGCGAACGTGACGATGCCCGCGACGTGGTCCCGGCCGTACTTCTGGGCGACGTGCCGGCGTACCTGCTCGTACCCCTCCATGCAGAAGTCGATGTCGAAGTCCGGGGGGGAAACCCGCTCCGGGTTCAGGAAGCGCTCGAACACCAGCCCGAACCGCACCGGGTCGACGTCGGTGATGCGGAGGGCCCAGGCCACCAGGGAGCCTGCGTCCGAGCCGCGGCCCGGACCGACGGGAATGCCGGTTTCGCGGGCCCATTGGACGTACTCCGCGACGACCAGGAAGTACGGGTCGAAGCCCAGGCCCGTGATGATGCGCAGTTCGTGTGCCAGTCGCTCCTGGTAGGCCGCTTCGTCGGGTTCCTGATCCGGACTGCGCAGCGACTCCAGGCGTTCTTCTAGCCCCCGGCGGGCCCGATCGGCCAGGTGCTCCGCCATCGACTGCCCCGCGGGGGTCTTGAACACCGGGAAATGCATCCGGTCCGCAGGTCGGAACGCGTCGTCCTGGATTCGATCCGCGATTCGACCGCTGTTCTCCAGGGCCTCCGGGAGGTCCGCGAACCGGGCGGCCATCTCCTCGGGGGTCGCCAGGTGGGACGTCCCCGCAAGCAGTTCGCTGCGCAGTTCGTCGGTCAACTTCTGCTTGCGACCGATTGCCACCAGAACCGCGCGCGCCAGGGCATCGCCGGGTTCCAGGCAACGCGCATCGCTGGTGGCGACCAGGGGCACGCCGGTGCGGCGCGACAAATCGACCAGCGCGGCGTTCACCTCGCGCTGCGGGGCCGCGTCGTTGCTCCCCAACTCCAGGAAGAAATTGCCCTCGCCGAAGGTCCGCAGGTGGAACTCCAGGGACTCCTTCGCGGCGGCTTCATCCCCTGCCGCCAAGGCCCGCGGAATCTCCCCAAACAGGCCACCGGAAAGCCCGATCAACCCCGCAGCATGCATCGCCAGCACGTCGCGGGAAACCACGGGCCCCTGTCCCCGCGGACCGTCCAACCCAGCCCTCGAAACCAGCGCCCGAAGGTTGGCGAAGCCCTGCCCATCGCGGGCCAGAACCACCAGATGTCCCCCGCCCTCGGGACACCCCGCTTCCCGCACCCGCAATTCCACCCCGAAAATCGGCTTGATGCCGTTTCCCCGGCACGCCTTCCAGAACCGCACCGCGCCGAACAGGTTCCCATGATCGGTCAATCCGACCGCGCCCATGCCCAGCGCTTTCACCCGCGCGGCCAGTTCCTCGACGCGGATCGTGGAGTCCAGCAGCGAGTAGCACGAATGAACGTGAAGATGGACGAACGGCATGGCGGCCTCCTTCGATTCATCCACACCCTAACGCCGCATCCGGCACGTTCCATGCCGCTCCGTGCGTCATCATCTGGCTGACATCAAGAACGAGGAGAAACCCATGCCCACCCCGCGGATCCTGGATCAACTGGGAGTTTTCGGCTGCGACGCCATCGAGGATGCCATCCTGGCGGGCCTGGCCCTGGGCGACCC